>JANOHH010000894.1:0-11986 GCA_031406395.1 Verrucomicrobiota bacterium
TTCTCGATGCGGGAATGCACGGCCTGGCTCTCGGACTCGCAACTCTCGTAGGAGCGCTTGAGTCTGTTGTACGCCGATTCGAGTTCGCCGCCGTTGAAGGCATAAAGTTCCTTGAGCCGGGTCCTGGCGTCCTTGAATTCCTTTTGCGCGTCCTTTTGTTCGGCTTGCAGAGAGACGACTGATTTCTTGAGCAGTTCACGTTTTTCGTAACCGAGCACATTCTCCATCGTGGCATTGTAAATCGACTGGCAACCGGTGGTGAGCCCGAGGCTCACGAGCGCGGAGGCGGTAATGATATTTGCGAGCGCAGTCTTCAGTTTCATGGGATTCATTTTGGTCATTGATGAAATTGCGCCGAACGGTAGCGGTGGCATCCAGGAGTTAGAAGCTAAAAACAGCGGCCAGGGCGACTCCGGCCACCTGTCCTCGCCATCCGAGCTCAGCCTTCTCTACCGGCCCCACCCCATTCGCCACGCGCTGCGCCTGAAGCCCCGGCGGGGCAGGGCACTCCCAAAACACTGCGAGCACTTTTTGGGTCATCGGCCCACACGCCAGCGTCTTGGACTGCGGTGGCGCTGCCGTGTAGAATGAACCCGATTCGCCGGTGGCTACCTGCTCGCCCCGCAAGACAGCGATCCGGCAGGGCGGGACGCGAAACCCCCGTGAGCTTCAAGCCGGGCATTGATTGCGTCGTCATCAAGATTCCGCACTTCGCCTTCGAGGTGCTTGCGCACGGCCACCATTCCGCAAGTCGACCCCCCACTCACCACGCAGATGAAAAGCGTCGGCGAAACGATGGCCACCGGCCGCACGTTCAAGGAAAGCCTGCAGAAATGCCTGCGCTCGCTGGAGACACGGTGACCGTGCGCGACCAGCCGCAGCGGCTTGGGCGGCGACGGCAAGCCCTTTCAATTTCCCACGGATTGGTTTGTGCAGTTGCTGAAGGACATCGGCCAGCCCATGGGTGCGGCCGCTGAAGCAAAACATTGTTCAATCAGCCGATATTTCCACGGGAGGCGAAGTTGAGGGTGGCAGTGCCACCGCCCATTCTGGCGATGGAGCACCGTCGCGCTGCCGGGAGAAAAAACTCACTCCGACAGGCCATGCCGGTCGGGGAAACTCAAGGCTTGGGCACCAAATAGCCTTTGGTCCATTCCGGTGCGGCCGGGATGACGTTGTTGGTGAGCTGACTTTTCCACTCTGCATCGGTCATGCGTGTGGCCGGGCCCTGCTCAAATTCATAATGGCTCAATACCGGAGCGCCATACACCGCCAGATCGCCCGGACCGTTGTCGACGGCGATCAGCATGAACTGCACATTGCCGACCGCCTCATGTAGGATGCTGCCGGGATCGCCGACCACGTCATCAGGCGGGTCGGTATGAACGGTCGTGACCAAGGCATCCCAGTAATCCGAACCCTTCTCGTCCCCGGTATCCTGGTCGTCGTTGGGCAAGGGCGGAACGTATTCGCTTCCCGGTTGATAAAATAGTTTGGGATACCAACCCGTATAAGTGCGTTTGCCGACGTAATCGAATTCCACCAGATGCTGAAAGAACATGTTTTCAGCGGCGGAGAACGGGGTCTTGCTCAGTTCCTTTTCCGAGAGGGATCGCAACGTGTCCATGGTGGTGACGAAGTGATCGATCAGGGCGAGGCGGTTCGAATACATGGTGGCTCCACTGTCGGAGACGGTGTAGGGTCGTGGTTGGCCGGACGCATTGTTGGTGTAATGCGTGTAATTGAAAACCCCATTGGTCGGCAGGGTGGCGAGGACCGCCTTGGTGGCCAGGGCCATTTCGCCGAGGCGCGACCAGAAGGCCGGGCGCGGCTCGACGTAACCCTTGGGATACAGGCACAGAAGGATGGGGGTGTAAGATTCCTTCACGTAGAGCGCAGTGGTGTAGCGAAGGTGCGTCCACGAGGCGAGTTGGGTGTTCACGGTCTTCATCGCCCAAGGGCGCGTGCGCATGGCTTCTGGGTATTGGGTGTCCGTGGTGGGTGCCGAAAGCAGTCGCAGACAGGCCAGCCAATGGTTGTAGATGCTGTTGGTCCAGGCGGCCGGACTTTGGCTGTCGATCACGTTGCGGACGGCGGCGAGGTTGTGGTGATACTTGAGGCCATCCCGCCAAAACGCCCGGCCATCGGCAAAGACGAGATTGGTGCGCGCGATACGCGCGGCGATCTCAGGTACAACCTGACTGTTGCCCAACACGGCGAAGGCGACGTCCAGTGCGCTCGGAACGCGGCGCAGGACTTTGTCCCAGACACTTGGAATACCGTCCTCATCCCAAATGATGCTGTCGAAAGTGCATTTCCCGAACGCCCAGCTATCCATCACAAACCGCTGGCCCATGAAGCAAAACGATCGCGGTAATTTCACCTGCACGGCGCTGAACGGAGAATAGTAATAGCCGCTCGTGATTTGCTGCAGGCCGAGTTGGCCGGACATGAGCTGGTTTTGGAGATTGGTCAACGTGGTCTGGTTGGGTAGGTCAGCGGGCGAATTGATGCCCGCCGCCACGAGCAGTCCGTTCAATTGGGCGAAGTTGAGCGAGTCGGGCGTGCCGACGAGCATTTCCAGAGTGCGGTTGAATTGAAACCAGTTGCTCAAACTGCCGGAACTCCGAAGCAGAAGTTCCAAGGCCACCGCGCCGGAGAGTTCACGCAACGTGTTCGTGCCGCCGGGGAAGGCGCCGGTTGAAAATCCGGCATAACGGAAATCTGCGAGTCCACACCACATCATGGCGCGGAAGTAGCGCGTGAGCGCGGTTGAATTTACGTAGTGACCGCGCACCGTGAATTGCGAGAAGTCCACGTCGCGAGGTTCGCCGTACAAGTTGAAGAGTATTGGCTGCTTGCTGTTGATGGCATCCAGTGTCGTCGTGACCCGTGCCGACTGCCCGAGCGAGCCGTAATTGTTTACCCCGCTGACCAGCGACCGCGCGACCGCGAGGAAGTAGTCGGCGTCCAAGACGCCGTTGGTCATGGCGGTGCCCGCTGATTGCGCCCACAGCGTCGGGACTTGCGCCGACATGGATGCCAAGAGGTTGGACAGGGTCTGTTGAAAGCAGGTTTCCTCGATCTCCGCCAGCATCGTCACCAACGAGCGATGCCAGGCTTGAAGAACCGAATCGGTGGTGACGAACACCGGCAGGTCGTCGGTATAAAGATCGTAATAGACGTCGGCAAAGCTGCGGCGCTCGAGGCGTTGGCTGACGACGAAGCCGTTCGTCTGAAACGCCGCGAGTTCGGCGGGGTTGAGCCGGAAATCAAAGGCCCGCCAGTTTTGAAATGCGTTGGTGGCGTTCCAAACGGCGGGATCGATGCTGAAGAGATTCCAAAACTCGGCCGCGGTCGGATCAAATGTGATTTGCGGGAGGTATTGATTGGTGGGCAGGTAGGTTGAAACAAAGTCCGCGAGCGGGAGTTGACCGAGTTGTTGGAGCTGCCGGCCGAACGCCGTTCCGTAACCGTAGATGGCGTCGCCGATGCCACTGCCGCCCGCGGCCAGCTTCACATTGGCAACGACGCGATAAAAGGCGTGAGCTCCGGCGGTCGGGACGGCGACGCGGAGCAATTCATCAGACACCCCGATGCCGCCGGAAAACGGTCCGGCCACCGCAGTCCAATTCACCAGGTTGCTGCTCTGTTGGATCACATACTCGGGATACATGCCGCTGACAGGCAGCGCCATTTGAGAGTGCACCTCGATCTCCCCTTGTGCGGAGGTTTTCTTCAGCTGCAGATGGATTTGATCTGCCCCGGGAACCGATTGGCAGAACGCGAAGAACGGCACCAGCACGAGGGCCGCAAGTTGGCCTGAGCGTTTCATAAACTTACCATCCGATCTTAGGTGGATTAGTGCAACTGCAAAAATTAACTTGAGGCGAAATGCGTCTCGAACAGCGGCATCGGTCGGCGGGGCGGAGCTGCTGCGCCGCCATGGGGAAACCTATTTTGGTTGGGGACTCGCAAATGAGTCGGAGCCTTCGCACGTCGGGGCTACGATTGTTTGCGGAGCACCGACCCGAGGTTGTCCGCCAAACCGAACGCAGCCAGGGATTTCTCCGCCAAGCCGTACGCCCAATTCACCGGCTTCAGCCAGGCCTTTTGTTTGTAGCGTGTCGTGCGCTCCAATAGTTCACCACGCTCCGCGTTCGACACCGCGCGGCCGCCACCGCGCCAGTCCTGCCAGATGACGACCGGATTGAAATGCGTGAACCGGGTTTCGATGACATGGAACTTGGAGGTGGCCATCGCCGTGAGCGTCCGGGCCGTGAAATAATTCAAGTGCTGCTCGTAAACGTAGCGATACTTTACGCCGAGTAATCGCACGGCCAGTGAGTTAAAGTTCGGGACGAGCACGAAGCAGAGTCCGCCGGGTTTGAGCAGCATGTGGGCCTTTTCCAAAAATCGTTTCGGATCGGCGAGATGCTCGACTACGGCCCAAAGCGTGATCGCGTCGAACCCCTCTCCCCCCTCTCCCGCTGCGCCGGGGAAGGGGACGGGGCGAGGGGCTTTCAGCAAGGTTACGGCTGAGATTTTTTCAAAAGTCATCTGCAAGAAATCCCCGCGCACCACTGGCACGCCGCGCGACTCAGCGTAATCCAGCGGCGGTCCGCTCACATCTGTGCCGAGGACTTGGTAATCGGCAGGCCAGCGCTTGTTGAGTTGAAACAGGAACGCGCCGGAGGAGCAACCCACGTCCAGCACCGCGCCGCGCGGACAATGTTTGCGGAACCGCCTCAGTTCGCGTTCGAAGCGCACGTCGGCGTAGTCGCTCTCCAGCTTGGCGGGCGAGAGATAATAGTCTTTGCCCGCCGCGTCGTAAAATTCGCCGTTCGCCATGGCGGCCGGGATGGGATTGGCATGAATCATTCCGCATTTGCTGCAGCGGACGAGGCGGAGGTCGCCCTTTTGCCAGTGCGGTTCGGAATCTGAACCGGCGCAAACCGGGCAAGCACGGTGAATGGATGCATCGCTCATGCTATGAAGATGGCGACCCGCTCATTAACGCCGGGCTTTAGCCCGGGGTTGAGCGCGGCGTCGCGAGAAACCGTTTCGATGGTGTTCCGCGAACTGCAAAACCGTTGAAACGGTTCTGCTGCTCCTCGCCCCCTGGTCACCGGGCTGAAGCCCGGTGTTAATGAGCGGTAGAAGTGTTGATGTTGTTTGCAACAAATCATTGTCTTTGGTTGGCGGCAGTTATAGAAACACGCAGCACCGCACGCGACAATCGAAATCCCGGAGCACCGCATGAAACTCGCCGACCGAATCAAAGCCTGGCTGCACCGCCCGGAGCCGCCAGAGCATCTGCGCCGGGGCGAACTCGGCGAGCGCGCTGCGAAGAAGTATTTGCAGCAGCGGGGACTAAAATTCCTCACCGCCAACTTCCGTTCGGCGCGGGGCGAGCTTGACCTGATCTTTCGCGACGACGATTGCCTGGTGTTCGCCGAGGTGAAAACACGTTCCTCCGAAGGCTGGATACGCCCCGCCGCCGCGGTGGACGCGCGCAAACGCCGGCTGCTTTCGCAAACCGCGCTCGATTACCTAAAGCTCCTCAAACATCCGCAGGTGAAGATTCGTTTCGACATCGTGGAGGTTTTGTTGCGTGACGGTGAAGTGCGAGAGGTGCGGCATCTGCCGAACACATTTACGCTGACGAAGCCGTATCGGTATGGTTAAGCTTCTGAGTCGACAAACGAACGAGTTGTGGTCTCGGTTTCACTCGACAAACCGCGCTCCGAAATTTAATGTGCCGATGTGAGGCTGAATAGCCTCAGGGCTATGCGAGGCGTGAAGGTCTAGCAGCGGGAAACGCCATGAAAGAAAGTCTTACACTTGTCGTTCAATTGCGGCTATTCGCAGTCTGCGTTTTAGATTTCCTCTTATTGTTCTATGCCCCGTTTGAGATAGGTACATGGAGGTCAGCGGAGCATCAAGTTTGGAAACAATTCTGGCTGGCCAGTATTGCCGGCGTCTTGTTGGTTCTCTTGTTCCCACTCCTCAGGCGTCGCATTGTTTGGCTGCAGGCCGTCGCGATTTGTCTTTCCGTGTTGCCGCTTCTTGTTCTTTTCTGGGCCGTTATAGATCACTTTGGACGGTAAGCGTTGTTCGAGAAGCGAACTAATCGAACAAATGCGAAATAACATCTCGCTGTTGTCGCCAACTTTCAAAATCAACACTTTGCTCAGATCAGCGGTTCAAATTGGGGATGAGCCTGGAGTTTTTGCCAAGACTCCGCCGATAACGGTGCGATGCGGTAAACGCTTTCCACCATTGGCTCGGCGCTGTGCGACCGGCGGGCGCGGTCCAGCCAGCGGCGGTCCAGCGGTTCGGTGAGCAAGGCCAGCGTGTTCGCAGCAATCGTCGTTTCCTCCTTCTCGCCGGTGGCGTGGCCCACCCCGACATAAAATCCCGCCAGCAGCAACGTCACCCGCATGATCGTGCTACGGGAATAAGTCGGCAGCGCACAAGGCCGTTCGGGGTCGAGTTGTCGAAACAAGTTGGTGAAGAGCGGCAGCGTCCACATCGCGGGATTCTTGGCGGGCGAAAAGGCATCGAACAAAATTGCGTGGGGTGGCGGAGCGCCGGTCTCCGATCCGGCACGTTGGGATTTGCTGCCCGCAACCCGCCGGGTCGGAGACCGGCGCTCCGCTTCTGCCGCGAGCCACGCCGGAAAATCACCGAAATGCAATTGCCAGTCCACTTGATGCGTTCCGTCGTTGAACTGAACGGCGTGTTGTTCGAGAATAGCCCGGGTTTGGGTTTCGTAGCCGCCAAAGTACCCGAGCTCAGCCGCATGTTGCAAAGCGAACGCCAGCGGTTGAGTCGTGCAGTCAAAGCTCACCAGCCGAATCGGGCACGCCAGATCTCGCGTGGCGCGCAGGACGGTGAGCGCATTGGCGGCCGCGCCCAGGCCGACATCCCAGATCACGAACTCTCCGGTGTGATGCTGGAGGCGCTCGCGAAGCTGGAGTTGATTGACATATAAGGCTTCCGCCTCCGCCACCGGGCCGATGACCGGATGGAAAGTCTCCCCGTACGCAAGCGAGTGGAGGCTGTGGGTGCCGTTGGCTAGCCGGACGAGTTCGTAGGAAGGGCGAACGGACTCCGGACTCACCAAGCCACCGGTAACTGGCTAAAACCAGCCTTTCTTGTTCTGAATGTAAGTTCTTGAGAAATCTTCGTCGCTTTTGGTCAGATAAAGAATGCCTTCGATCAGGCCGATGATTCCCATGATGGGTGCGGCCAGACCGATGGTCAGGATCGAGACCAGCAGCATGATGATGCCCTGCGTGGTGTAACCCAGGATGAACTTGTGGATGCCTAGCGCGCCGAGAAGGATGCCGCAAACACCGGCAGCGATTTTCTTGTCTGCACCTGGAGGTTTGTTGTCACTCATAGAGTTTGCTCGGGTTTTTAGTTTGGTTTTAGGGAAACGACAGTCATCGGTTAACTCAGTCGGATTCGCGCGTCAATCCTCATTTCTCCAGCCTAACATTGGGCGGACATCGCCGCATTCGCCCTCGGGCGCTGGTCCGGGACGACTTCAACCTTCACAACTGCGCCATCGCCTGGTCGAGTGCGGCGTAGAGTTGGTTCATCGTAGCTTCGGTTTCGTCGCCCATGTTCGAGAGGCGGAAGGTCGTGCCCTTGATTTTTCCGTAGCCGCCGTCAATCAGGAAGCCCTGTTCCTTCACCAGCTTCTGGAGCTTGGCTACGTCCACGGTGCGGCCGCCGGGCTTGGCGCCATTGTTGACGCACGTGAGCGTGAGGGACTCGAAACCCGTTTCCGGAAACAGCGTGAAACCGTGCTTTGCCGCCCAGTCGCGCGTCATCTGGTTGGTCTTGCGATGCCGGGCGTAACGGTTCTCCAAGCCCTCCGTGAAGAACTCGTCGAGTTTAGAACTCAACGCATACGTGTGCGAAATACTCGGGGTGCTCGGCGTCATGTTTTGCTCGGCGTTCTTCTGAAACTCAACGAAGTCGAAGTAATACCCGCGATCCTTCATCGTTGCGGCTTTCGCGAGCGCGGCCGGGGAGCAGACAAACACCGCAAACCCCGGCGGCATCGCAAAAGCTTTTTGGGTTCCAGCGAGCAGGACGTCAATGCCCAGCTCGTCGAACTTGATCGGGAGGGCGGTCATGGAGCTGACTGCATCCACGATAAACATCACGTCGGGATATTTTTTCTTGAGCGCGGCGATTTCGAGGAGAGGGCTCATCGTGCCGGTCGAAGTTTCGTTGTGGATGAGCGTCAGTGCGTCGAACTGGCCGGTGGCGAGTTTTTTATCAATTGCCTCGGCGCGGATCGGTGAACCCCAGTCCACCTGCAAACCCTCGGCTGGTTTGCCACAGCGTTTGGAAACGTCCAGCCATTTGTCCGAGAACGCGCCGCACATGCAGTTCAATACCTGCTTTGCGACGAGATTGCGGATTGCGCCCTCCATCACGCCCCACGCACTGGAGGTCGAGAGATAGACGAGTTGTTTGGTGGCGAGCAGTTGCTGGAGTTGTGGTTGAATTTTTGCGACGAGGTCTTTGTAGCCCTGGCCACGATGGCCCACCATTGGTGCGCAAAACGCCCGGTAAGTTTTCTCGCTGACTTCGACCGGTCCCGGAATATGTAGTTTGACGAGTCCCATATCGGGGGAATGCTTCCTGACGCGCGGCCCAAAGGCAAGCGTGCGTTCCGCGGAGCTCGCCGGCGGCCGGACGAACGTGCGGGCGGAAACATTTGCTTTACCCGGGGCCACAATTTCCGAAGAGTAATGGGTCGTGGGTGGATCAGAAACGTGCGGACGCTTTACAACATTTTATTTTGGGGCTTTTTCTTGGTGTCATCGCCTTATTATTTCTGGCGACTGCTGCGGCGTGGCAATTGGCAGGCTGGCTTTGGCGAACGCTTCGGCCAGTACGACACCAAGCTGAAGCAGGCGATCACTAATCGCCACAACCTCTGGCTGCACGCGGTCAGTGTTGGCGAAGTAAACCTCTGCACCCAGCTCATTCGCGCGCTCGAACCGCGCCTGCCCAATGCCAAGATCATTGTTTCCACCACGACCACCACCGGCATGGGCGAGTTAAAGCAGAAGCTACCCACCCACGTCAGCAAGATCTATTACCCGGTGGACCGCCGGAAATTTGTTTCCCGCGCGCTCATCACCGTTCGCCCGCAGGCGATCATTCTGGTCGAAGCGGAGATTTGGCCCAATTTTATCTGGCAGGCGATGCTCCAAGGCATTCCGCTGTTTCTGGTGAATGCCCGGCTGTCGGAACGTTCCTATCGCGGCTACCGGCGCTTCGGGTTCTTGTTCCGGCCGTTGTTCGCTTCGTTTCTCGGAGTCGGCGCGCAGAGTGCGGCGGATGCCGCGCGGTTGCGAGAAATCGGTTGCCGCCCGGAGGCCATCCACCTGGTTGGCAGCCTGAAGTTTGATGCCGCCAAACCCGTTGGGTCGCGGACTTTGGACGTTGCGGCGCTGCGGGCGCAACTCGGCGTGGCGGCCCATGCACCCATCCTGGTCTGCGGCAGCACGCACGCGGGGGAGGAGGCCATCCTGGCGGAAATTTATGTCCGATTGCGGAAACGTTTTCCGGAGCTTTTTCTGATCGTTGTCCCACGGCATTTCGAGCGCAGCCGGGACGTAGGACGGGATCTGGCCGCGCGCGGCGTGAAATTCGCCCTGCGCAGCAAGCTCAACGGGCAAACCCAGTTTGCGCCCGGGGAATTGCACGGCCTGCTCGTCAACACCACGGGCGAACTAAAATCTTTTTACGAGCTGGCGACCGTGGTCTTTGTCGGCAAGAGCCTCACCGCCCGGGGTGGGCAAAATCCCATCGAGCCGGCGGCGCTGGGCAAGGCCGTGGTCTTTGGTCCAAACATGCAAAACTTTGCTGATGTGGTGGAGATTTTCCGGAAGCGGGACGCGGTGGTTCAGGTCCGGGACGCGGTGGAGTTGGAGGTCACATTTGCGGAACTGTTATTCAACCCTGCGCGCCGCGAACAACTTGGCGGGAATGCGCTTCAGGTCGTGCGTGAAAATCTCGGTGCGGTTGACCGCACGGTCGAGATGATCTTAAAGGGGGTCGAGAAGAGCGGCATTTACATGGCCCCGAAGTGGTGAGCGGGCGTTCCGCCGCCCGCCGGCGGAGGGCCGTTGGGTGTTGCGCGGCGACGATCGCCCCGCCTCCTTGTTCGCGGGTTACCCCCCCAGAATTCGCCGGCCTTCGTCGAGGAAGATGCCCTTAAAATTCATTTCCAGCGCCTGCGGATTGGTCGCCTTGGCCAGCGCGTCCTTTTCAGACACCTTGCCGGTTTTAACGAGGTTGAAGAGCGATTGATTGAAGTTGAGCATCCCGTCGTCATTGCCGGTTTCGATGGCGGCGGGGAGTTTGTCGAGGCGGTTTTCCTCGATCAACTTTTTCACCGTCGCCGTGTTGATCATGATCTCCAAGGCGGGCGTCATGGCGCCGGCGATGGTTGGGACCATCCGCTGGCAAACGACGGCTTGCAAAGTGCCTGCGAGCTGACGGCGAATCTGTTCGCGCTCGCCGGCGTCGAAGAAATCCAAGACGCGGCTGATGGACTGGGCGGCATTCGTGGTATGCAGCGTGGACAAGACCAGGTGCCCCGTGTCCGCGGCGCTCATCGCGGAGGTGAAGCTGATGTCGTCGCGCATTTCGCCGATCATGATGATGTCCGGATCCTGCCGTAAAACGTGTTTCAGCGCATGATGAAACGACTGCGTGTCCAGGCCCACTTCGCGCTGTTCGATGACGGACTGGTTGTCCTCAAACACATATTCAATCGGGTCTTCGAGCGTGATGATGTGTTTTTTGAAGTTGGCGTTAATGTGCTCCAACATCGCTGCCAGGGTGGTGGACTTGCCGCAGCCGGTCGAACCCGCCACCAGCACGATGCCGCGCGGCGCCTCGGCGATGGATTTGACTTGATCCAGCAGACCCAGCTCCTGAAAGCTCGGCACGTTCGTCTTCACGTAGCGCATCGCCAGACACCACTGGCCGCGTTGTTGAAAAAGGTTGGTGCGGAAACGTCCGATGCCCGGCACGAAATAGGAAAAGTCCACCTCGCGATCCTCCTCGGCTTTCTTGCGCAGGTGCGGCGGCAGGACGCCTTCGACCACCCGGTTCATCCAATCCTGAGTCGGGTGCGGGCATTCGATGGCGATCAGCTCGCGATGGATGCGGAACACCACCGGCGTCCCAATCTTGAGATGCACGTCCGAGGCGTGACCGTCCACGGCGGTCTTCAAAATCTTGTAAAACATTTCCATGGCCGCAGCCTAACAAACCCGCGCCGAGACCAAAGCGGAAAGTAACGGTCTTCGAGCCACGGTCGACCGACGGGAAAACAAGCCTTGCTTTGCACCGCTCAAATTTGCCTAGCTTGGGTGGATGAAATTTTACGCTACCATTACCGTCATCGGGCGCGACCAATCCGGCGTGGTCGCCCGGATTACCAGTTTCCTCTTCGTCCAGCAGGCCAACATCGAAGGGCTGGAGGAAAAAGTCACGCGCGGTCAGTTTGGCATGACCATCCAGGCGTCCTGGTCCGCCAACCAGTGTGCCGTGCCCGTGATTCGCGCTGGTCTGGCTGGGCTCGCCCGGGCGCTGGGCATGGAAATCAAGATTCGCTTCAACGAGCCGGGCCGCCGCCAGCGCTTTGCCTTGCTCGTGACCCGGGAAACGCATTGCTTCGAGGCCACCCTCGCTGCCTGCCGCGCCGGTCGACTAAAAGCCGTCCCCGCGCTGGTCATCAGCAACCATCCCGATCTCGAACCGCTGGCGCGCAAACACAAACTGCCGTACGTTCATGTACCGTGGAATGACCGCGTGAAGGCCGAGAAACGTGCACTGCAACTGTTGGACAAACACGAGATCGATTTCGTCGTCCTGGCGCGGTTCATGAAAATCCTCTCGCCCACGTTCGTGTGGCGTTACAAGAACAAGATCATCAACA
>JANOHH010000899.1:0-7781 GCA_031406395.1 Verrucomicrobiota bacterium
CATCCATTAAAAACGTAGCTGCCATAATCGAGTGACGGGTTGGTGTAATGGGGATTCGGATAGCCGACTTCTTTCCAGCCCCGGTCCACCGGACAATGAAACACCATGTCATTGCTCCCCCGTGGATCCGGCGGATAAGGATAGAGACCGCCGGCGGCGGACGTAGTCTTGATGCCGGCATACGGTCTGACCAATTCCTTATACCACCACCAGAGGTCCTCATCGCCTCTCGTTGACTTCACACTGTTCACACTCGGCGTTTTGTCACTAAAATCACCGCAGTACAGCGTCATGGCCAAATTAATCTGTTTGAGATTGCTGAGGCACTGCGTTTGAACGGCACTGGATTTGGCTTTGGACAGTGCCGGCAAGAGCATGGCCGCCAGGATCGCGATGATCGCGATCACCACCAAGAGTTCGATCAAGGTAAATCCGCGGCCAGCCTTGTACGAGGACTTATTCTGAAGGCCTATTGGCCGAGAACCGAGAGCAAAAAATCTTCCCGAAAAATGTCTAGCATCCATGATGGGCAAAAATAGTTTAGAGTTCGACAAAGTCAATTGCAGAAGATTTGGTTTTCAATACCCCGGAGGTCACCCCCTGGCGCTGTGGGACAAGAAGTGATTTCGAATTCGCGTCAGGTGCAGACCAGGCGAACGGGTTACCCAGTCAGCGTAGGCGAATGGACTGAGCCTTTAGCCTTAACCAACAGTCGAATCCGCACGCCGCCAGCCTCGTTCGAGAATCCAAAACACTTCAACCTGACGGAACCACCTCGAAAACCGGCCGGGAAACGCGAGTCCCCCGGCCAGCTTGGTTGGTTACCTTCGCCTACGAACACCCCAGGCTCTCGCCGCAGTTCAGGCATTTATAGCACGCCCCATTACGCACGGCCATGTGACCGCAGTTCGGACAGGTCGGCGCGTCCTGCTGAAAGTGGGCCACGGAATCGCTCAGCGACATCACCTTCTTTCCGGCGTGCTGGTGGCCGTTTTCGTTACCAACGGTTTCCGCGATATCGAAAATGTCAGTGTCTTCGGAGATCGGGAGTTCCGGCACCGGCCGGTTTATCTTTTTTTTTAGCTCCTCGAGCAGGCCGGGCATCGCGAGTTCCGGTTGGTTGCGCGGGGCAGTGTTCGCCTCGCGATAGCCGGGAACAAACTGCATAGCCAGCCAGCGGAACACATAGTCGGTGATGGAGGCGGCGTTGCGGATTTCGGGATTCTTGGTGAAACCGCTCGGCTCGAACCGTTGGTGCGCGAACTTCCGCGCGAGCGCCTCAAGGGGCACGCCGTACTGCAGCGCCATGCTGGTCAAGGTGCCAATGCCGTCCATCAAACCGCCGATGGTCGAACCCTCCTTGGCCATGGTGATGAACAATTCCCCGGGCTGATGATCGGCAAACAGGCCAACCGTGAGGTAGCCTTCATGGCCGGCGATGTCGAACTTGTGCGTCAGGGCCGTACGGGTGTCCGTGAGGCGGCGGCGCAAGGGCTTGCCGGATTCGAGGCGCAATTTGGCGACCTCGCTTTCGAGCTCTTCAATGCGCGAATCCAGCGTGACCGCCACACGGCCGGCGGTTTTGTCGCCCGCTTCGTTCGTTTTCTTGGTGTTGAGCGGTTGGGAGCGCTTCGAGCCGTCGCGGTAAATCGCCACACACTTGAGGCCCATCTTCCACGCCTCGATGTAGGTGTTGCGGATTTCCTCGACCGTGCACTCGTTGGGCATGTTGACGGTCTTGGAGATGGCACCGCTAATGAAGGGCTGCGCGGCTGCCATCATCTGGAGGTGCGCGAGGTAGCCGATGCTGCGCTGGCCGCGGAACGGCTTGAACGCGCAATCAAACACCGGCAGGTGCTCCGGCTTCAATCCGCTGCCGACGGTTTCACCGTTTTCCTCGACGTCTTCGATCGTGTCGAACTTCTCAACGTGCGCGATGATGTTCTCGATCTCCTTGGGACGGTAGCCGAGGCGCCGCAGGCCCTCGGGCACGGTGCGGTTGACAATTTTCAACATGCCGCCGCCGGCGAGCAGTTTGTATTTCACGAGCGCAATATCGGGCTCGATGCCGGTGGTGTCACAGTCCATGAGGAACGCGATCGTGCCGGTCGGCGCGAGCACGGTGACTTGCGCGTTCCGATAGCCCACCTGTTTGCCCCGTGCCAGCGCGCGATCCCAGCAGCGGCGGGCTTCTTCCTTGAGGTAACCAAATTCCGCGCTCGGATGAATTTCCTCAACCGCGGTGCGGTGCAGTTTGATGACGCCGAGCATGGAATCCACGTTGTCCTTCTTCGCGGGTTTGCTGACGTGGGCGCAACGGGCGTCGCGATAGCCGGGGAACGGATCCATGGCCCCGGCGAGTTCGGCGCTTTGCTCGTAGGCGTGTCCGGTCATGATCGCCGTGATGGCGCCGGCGAGCGCCCGGCCTTCATCGCTGTCGTAGGGCAAGCCGTAGCTCATGCAGAGCGAGCCCAGATTCGCGAAGCCGAGCCCGAGCGTGCGGAAGATGTGCGAGTTTTCAGCGATTTCCTTCGTGGGATAACAGGCATTGTCCACCAGAATTTCCTGCGCGGTAATGTAAATGCGGATGGCCGCCTTGAAGCGTTCGATGTCGAACTTGCTGTCCTCGCGCTTGAATTTCATCAGGTTCAGCGAGGCGAGATTGCAGGCGGTGTTGTTGAGGAAAACGTATTCGCTGCACGGGTTGGTCGAGTGGATTGGCTCCGTGCCCTTGCAGGTGTGCCACTTTTCAATCGCCCCGTCGTATTGCATGCCGGGATCGCCGCAAATCCATGTGCCTTCGGCAATCTTGTAGAGCAGTTTCGCCGCGTCCTTCTTTTCCAGCGGCTTGTTGCTGGTGATGGAGCGCGTCCACCATTCCTTGCCCGCGAGGGCGGCTTCCATAAACGGATCACCGGCGCGCACGGAAAGATTCTCGTTCTGATACATCACGCTGCCGTAGGCTTCGCCGTTATACGAACCATCGTAGCCCTGTTCGATCAAGGCCCATGCCTTGCGCTCTTCCTTCTGCTTGGCGTCAATGAACTCCTCGATGTCGCCATGCCAGTCGCGCAGCGTGTTCATCTTCGCGGCGCGACGCGTCTTGCCGCCGGATTTCACGACGTTCGCCACCTGGTCATAGACTTTCAGGAATGACATCGGACCGCTGGGCCTGCCGCCGCCGCTGAGTTTTTCGCGCGCCGAACGGATCGGAGAAAGATCCGTACCTGTGCCGGAGCCAAACTTGAAGAGCATCGCCTCGGCGTGAGCCAGCTTCATGATGCTTTCCATATTGTCGTCCACCGACTGGATGAAGCACGCGCTGCACTGCGGATATTCGTATTGGGTGCGGGCGCGCTCGGCTTCGCCGGTCTTGGGATTGAAAAACCAGTTGCCCTTGCCGGATTTGCTGCCGACGTCGTATTGATGATGCAGGCCAACGTTGAACCACACCGGTGAATTAAACGCGCCAAATTGATTCACGGACAGCCAGGTCAACTCATCAAAAAAGATTTCGCCGTCCGCCTTGCTGAAATAGCCATCCTTCACGCCCCAGTCGGCGATGGTGCGGGCGATGCGATGAATGAGTTGGCGCACCGAGGTTTCCCGCTCGGACGTGTGTTGCTCACCGTAAAAGTATTTGGACACGACCACTTTCGTCGCCAGCACCGACCAAGACTTCGGCACCTCCACGTTTTCCTGCTTGAAAATCACCTTGCCGCCGTCGTCCGTGATCTCCGCGGTGCGGCGATCCCATTCAATCTGATCGAACGGTTTTACCTTAGCATCGCTGAAGACACGTTTTATGGGCAGGGATTTGCCGGTTACGGTCGTTTCCCGACGACCCGGTCGGGTGGCGGCGACCGGAGTCGCCCGGCGGCGGTTGGAGGTGGCAGAAGCCGTCAAAACATCTTCGCGTGCATCAATCATGGTATTCCTTAGGGTTGAAACTTTTTCGTTCGTTATGCACGGCCAAATGAGGAGAAAATTATTCCCATAAAAGCGATTAAATCACGAATTCCTCAGAGAACCGGGCGTTTTTTCAAGGGACAAATCCACCCATTAGTGGTGGAGCGGGCGTATGTTGCTACCACCGCTTGTATGGTTCAAGATATTTTTTCAAAAATAATTATTCCAGGATATTCCCAACGCTACACGCTCGAATTAGCCCGATAGACAAGGCTTTTGGCAGAGTTATTCCCAACGGTGGATAACCCGGTTCCGAAGGGTTGATACGACAGTTGGCTTTGACGGCGGCGGATTGCACAAACGCTCGCGCAGCCATCGCGCTCAAGAGCAGGATGACGCGCCGCCGAGGCCTCAAGACCCGTCGGGGGAAGTTACGCTGGCTTACTCCGCGGCTTATTTTTATCCCGCTGAAAGCTGAAACTTTTCCCGCTCCGTCTGGGCCGCACTCCATCCTTGAATGGCTTGTCTTTTTGAAATTTCCGCATCGGTTCGATGGTTTTTGGACGCGCTTTCGGCACCAGAACGATCGGACAACCTTCATAACCAAACGCCTTCCGCAAATCGCCGGCGAGATGTTTTTTGTAGGCGTCGGAAAAAAGCTCATCGCGATTCACGAACATCAGGAACGTCGGCGGCGCCTGGCGGACTTGCGTGGCGTAATAAAATTTCAGCCGATGCCCCGCCGCACTGACCGGCTGTCGGCGTTCGACGGCGTCCTGAATGGTGCGGTTGAGCAACGACGTGGGAATCTTCTGCTGCAACTGCGCCGCTACGTAGCGCACCGCTTCCAGCAACCGATCGAGATGAAAGCCCGATTTCGCCGACGTGAAAATCACCGGTGCGTAATCGAGGAAAAACAATTTCTCCTGCACCCACGCGCCGAACTCGCCGAGCATGGTCAGCGGATCCTCGTTCCCTTCGCGGCGCTGCTTCTGATTGCGCCGCTCGATTTCCTCGGTGCGGGCCACGCGGACCGACGCCTCGTAAATATCCCACTTGTTGACGACCACGATGCAGGCCTTGCGCGCCTCCACGATGCGGTCGGCGATTTTCTTATCCTGTTCGAGAATGCCGCTCTCGGCGTCCAACACCAGCACGGCGATATCGCAGCGCAGGATGGATTCCTCGGATCGTTGCACGCTGAAGAACTCGACGGAATCCCCCACCCGCCGCGTCTTTCGCATGCCCGCCGTATCAATCAAAACATATTTCTGCCGCACGCCGTCGGTCTCGACCTCGAACGGCACGTCCACCGAATCCCGCGTGGTGCCCGGGATCTCACTCACGATGACTCGTTCCGATTTGGTGAGCGCGTTAATGATGGAAGATTTGCCCACGTTCGGCCGCCCGACGATGGCGAGTTTCAACGGACCTTTTGGCTTCCGGGGAAGCGGAGTCTCCCCTTCCGCGCCTGCGGGCACATCCCCTGGCTCCGCCGCCGGTTCAACGGCTTCCGGCGTGTAGGCCGGCAACAGTCGCACGGCTTCCTCCATCAAATTATCGATGCCCTCGCCGTGAATCGCCGTGACGGGGAAAACCTTCTCGAAACCGAGCTGCGAAAATTCGGCCGCCTGGGCTTCGACCCGGAATGTATCCACCTTGTTGACCGCCACCAACACGGGTTTGCCGCAGAGCCGCAGGCGTTGGGCGACTTCCCGATCCAGCGGCACAATGCCTTCTTGCACGTTGGCGACGAGGATGATGACGTTCGCCGCCTCGATGGCGAGTTCGACCTGGCCGACCGTGGCCTTGACGATGATGTCGGTGGATTTTTCCCGGCGCAACAAACCGATGCCGCCGGTGTCCACGAGCGTGAACGGCCGTCCACGCCACTCCGCCTCGGCGCTCACCCGGTCGCGCGTGACCCCGGGTTCGTCATGCACGATGGCGAGCCGCCGCCGGATGATGCGATTGAACAGCGCGGACTTGCCGACATTGGGGCGACCGACGATGGCGATTAAACCTGACATGCGATAATAATGCCTTAAAACACTAGGGCGAGGAAGGTAAAAGCTCACCCGCTCGGAGGTAGCGGGGGGAAAAGGAACGTGAGCCGGTGGGAAAGCCGTAACACAAGAATCGCTTTGTTGATGGATTCCCGCTCACTGACTTGCCCCACTATTTGCTTTCTCGGGGAAAGGTCCGAGCCCGTCCGGTCAACTGCTACTGCGCGACCATTACGCCAGTTTCCGCATCAAACTCTTCGCCCGATTCACCCAGACGCGATCGCGGCGGCGTTGAAACGCCGGGGCGTGCGGATCTTCCGCCAACACATTGTTGAGTTCCGCCCGGGCCAGGTCGGGCTGATTCTTCGCCAGATAGAGTTCGGCGAGTTGCACCTTGGCGCGGGGATAAGAATTGTTGGCCACGACGTATTGCCAGGATTTCAACGCGTCGTCCGTTTCGTCCAACGCGGTCAGTGTTTCGGCGTAAGCCATGGCGGTATGGTTGTAATCGTGTTTGGGATTTTCCCGGAGCACGCCTTGCAACAAGGGCTTTGCCTCGGCAGGACGCTTCAGCCGGAGCAGACATTGGCCGTAATGCGCGAGGGTGTCGAGGTCCTGCCCGTCGCGCTCCAACGCGGCGCGGTAACTGGCCTCGGCCTTGTGGAGTTTGCCCTGCTGGAAATAAACGTCCCCGAGCTGTGAGTGGTGATGTGCCTTGTCGAGATGATGTATCTGCGCCTGCAGTTCCTTGATGCGGCGGCGATTCTGTGCGCCGGGCAATTCAAAGCCGCGCGTGGCCGGCGAATCGCGGAACATGTAGAAAAAATACCAGAGCGTCGAAATGCCGGGGAAAATCAGCAGGATGCCCACCCAGAGCCATTCGCGCCGCCGGACCGCGTCCACGATCATCCAGAGATTGAACAAGCCGACCAGCGCCGCGCCCCCAAGGTAGAGCCAGGATTGGACGTGATACACTTCTGTCAGGGCCGAATCCGCGGAGTCCATTGCGCGAGCCTAAAACATCCGGGTTTGCGCTGGCAAACAAACTTTGATTGGCGGCGCCGTATGAACTTGCGGGGAGATCAACCCCAAACTCATTTTGCAGCGCTGCACGCTTGAACGTTTCCTCGAATTTACAGCGGGTTTTGACCGCGGTTGCTTTGATGGGTTCCAGGCTACACGAGTCACAGAATTCTCCGTCCGCCGAGTTGAAGCAACCTCACGAGTTTGCGCTGTGCTGAGACGGATGCCCTAACAATTTCAAATGGCCGGGCCTGGACTGGGAAGAGGCGCCTTGCATCACGACCCGGCAATCGTCCGATCAAAGGACACGATGAGCCGGGGGCTACGGATACCACATCGCCGCAGCCGTTCGCTCGCCTCCATTCCAATCTCGAAGCGCGAACAATTCATTCGATTGGTCTTGCTGGACTTTCGGACCCGTCCCAGAGTAGTGGTCGCCACCATGAAATCGTCCCCAACAGATCGCTCCGGCTTTACGCTGATTGAATTGCTCGTGGTCATTGCGATCATTGCGATTCTGGCGGCGATGTTGTTGCCGGCGCTGGGCCGGGCCAAGGAGAAGGCCAAGCGAACACAATGCCTCAGCAACTTGCGCCAGATTGGCGTCGGCATGTTCATCTATGCCCTGGATAGCGCCGACAAGGTCGTTTCGGCGCGGAACATCCCGGGTGGTAACCGCTTTGTGCAGATTGCGCTTAATCCGCCCGAGGCCGCGGCGGCGGCCAGCGTTGGGCTGACCGTCCAGACCAACAACATTTGGACCTGTCCGAATCGTCCCGGCTTTCCAACCTATGAAGCTGAGTATCCACAGTACAACATTGGCTATCAGTATTTCGGCGGCAT
>JANOHH010000901.1:0-1383 GCA_031406395.1 Verrucomicrobiota bacterium
GATCTGGACGGCCTCGCGTGTCGGCTGGCAGAAAGGATTCATGTTGGTCGTGGGCTTGCCTCTGATCTGTGTGCTGACGTTCCAACTGGTCAAGGACATGGGGGTCTATGAGATGAGCACGGCAATGATGCCTTCCAGCCACTTGCTTGAGAAGGCGTCCGCCGAGGAGACAAGAATTGCTCATCTCAATGGCGACTTGGTCGCAATCGAAGGCAAGAAAGCGGACCGCGAACGCAAGCTCGCCGAGTTGACCGCAAAGAAGGCCAAGGGCCGATCCGAACTGGAGGAGTCGATCAAGCGCAATCAAGACGCGCGGCAGGACGCTATATCCCTGACGGATTATCAGAAGAAAGAGTTGTCCGACGTGGAAGCCCGCCAGGCCACCATCATCAAGCAGTTTGATGCGGACACCGCCCAACTCACCAAAGCCCTTGCCGAACTGCGCGCGCGCCGCGAAACCGAGGTGCCGCGAGCCGCCAAATGGAACGCGGAAGAGGCGCGGATAGACAATGCCTATAAAACGAAACTGGCGGCTTACACCAACAAGAAGTCGGCTTATGAAAAGGACAGGAAGGAGTACGAGAGCGCCAATGTGCTCAAACGTCAGTTGATGCGAGAACCCGTTGATCCCGGGGTGCCGCCCGAACGCGAGTCCAACACCATTCTTAAGCCCATGCTGGTCGCGGAGATTGACGCTCAAATCAAAATCAAGGAAGACGAATTGGCAGCCGTCAACAACAAGCGCCGTGACCGCGTTGCCCAAGTAGATGCCGATGCGCGGAAGGTGCGCGAGGAATTTGACCGTCGCTCCAGCGCCAAGCGCGAGGAATCTGACCGCAAGCGCGAGGAATTGTCGACCGCCTTGGCCGCGTTGGCCGCCGAGTGGAAGGCGGAAGAGAAACAAATTGACCAGGAGTTAGGGGCCGCCGTTCAGAAGGTGGATGGGATTCGCGCGGAACTGGATATCGCCCGCAAGCAGGCGGAAGGTTTTTACGAGGCGCGGGAAACCGCAATCCGAAACACGCAGGTGCATCGCATCGCGACCACCGTGGAAATCGTGCGCGGCCTAATCAAAGGTGAACGCCCAATGTCGATCAAGGCGAGCGCCAAGGAGCGCGGCGACATCCTCACCGATCAGATCAGCATGGTGCGGATCTGGGTTTATCCGGTGCTGGCTTTCATCGTCGCCTTCTTGCCGACATTGATGGTTGAGATCGGTTTCTCCACTCTCTTCAAGCCCGAGCAGCAACGCCCCTCGCATCGTCTCGGATTCCTTGGCCGCCGCCTGCACTGGCTTTATACGCGCGCCGGCCGCCTGAAGATTTTGCGCGCCGAGCGCCTGGCCTCCACGGCGGCTGCCGAGATCGCCGCCCGCGACAAGGT
>JANOHH010000910.1:0-1457 GCA_031406395.1 Verrucomicrobiota bacterium
GAACCTGGCGAAGCAGCACGGCATGTCGGCCGTGGCGCTGACCGACACCGGCAATCTCCACGGGGCGGTAGAATTTGTTCAGGCCGCGCAACAGGCGGGCATCAAACCCATTCTCGGCGTGGAATTGTCCGTCGGTGACAAACCGTTGCTCCTGTATGTGGAATCAGTGCGGGGATATTCCAACCTCTGTCGCCTGCTTTCCAAGCACGCCGAACGAACGGATGACAATGGGGACGAAGCTTCCGTCGCTGACCAACAACGGCGGCCTTACCGGATCGGTGAATTCGATGGTTTGACTGAAGGATTGATCGCGGTTAGCCAGGACGAACGACTGGCGGAGAAGTTCCGAGGAAGTTTCTACCGCATGGTGACGGCCGCGAATGCAGATTCGCAGGCGGTAGCCTGCCCGGCGATTCACTATGCAATACCCGGCGACCGCCAGAAATACGACATCGTCCAAAGTATCCGCACGTTGACCCTGCTGCGGGAGGAACATCCTCAGAAGCGAGCGAATGGACGGCTGCATTTTCGTTCACCGGCGGAAATGGCTCAAGCCTGCAAAGACAATCCCGATTGGCTGCGACTCACGCATGAAATCGCGCAGCGCTGTAACTTTGAGCTGCCCTTCGGCAAACCACAGTTTCCTGCCTACAAGCCGGAGGACGGTTCGCCGCCCAGCGCGTTTTTGCGACAGCTCGTACTGAAAGGATTGCGCGACCGTTACGGCACGCGGGCTGAGAACTACCGCGCCCAAGCCATGGAAGAACTCGGCATCATCAACGATGTCGGTTACGAGGAATACTTTCTGATCACGTGGGATTTTCTGCAGGAATGTCGCCGGCAGAACATTCACTGGATCACGCGCGGCAGCGCGGCGGACAGTTTGGTCTGCTATTGCCTCCAGATCAGTGGCGTGTGTCCGATTCGCTTCGACTTGTATTTCCGCCGATTCCTGAACCAGGAACGCATGGCGTTGCACAAGCTGCCGGACATCGACATCGATTTCGCGCACGACGTCAAAGATGACGTGGTAAAAATCATCTTCGAGAAATATGGCCGCGAACGTTGCGCAGTCGTGGGTGGCTTCTCCACCTTTCAAGCCCGCAGTGCGTTCGCGGAAGTCGCCAAGGTGCTGGGGGTATCGGAGCGCGAGGTACGCAAGTTCACCGAACATTTCCCGTGGGGTTTCGGCGGTGGCTGGGTGCCGGACGGCCCCGCTCCCAAAGGCGGGGCTGGCTTGATCGAGTTGCTGCGTGCGAGCCCAGAGACTCGCACCTTGCCACTCGACGACGAGCCCTACAAGACCGCCATTGAAATGGCGGAGTTTTTGGACGGCATGCCCCGCTATCCCAAGATGCACCCGTGTGGACTGGTGTTGTCGCGTCAACCACTCCACGAACTCACGCCGACTTTCATTGCGAACAAGGGCTATGCGACTACGCACTTTGACATGGATT
>JANOHH010000938.1:0-3957 GCA_031406395.1 Verrucomicrobiota bacterium
CGTGCCCCGGTGGGTGAAGCTGGTCCGCACCGGGAACAGTTTTTCTGCATACCATTCCGCCGATGGTGTCGCTTGGTCGCAGATTGGCACCAGCCAGACGATCAACATGGCCGCCAGCGCGACCATTGGCTTGGCCGTGACAAGCCACGCAGACGGCACGCTTTGCACCAGCACGATGGACAATGTAACGGCACTCGGCCTTCCAGTCCAACCGACGGGACTCACTGCGACTGCCGGCAACAACCAGGTCTCCTTGAATTGGAATGCCTCCGCGGGTGCCACCAGCTACAAAGTCAAACGCGCCACTGTCAACGGAGGGCCTTACACAAACACCAACATCGTCACCGGCCTCACCTTCACCAACACCGGCTTGTTGAACGGCACCCCTTATTACTATGTCGTCTCGGCGGTGAACGGTGTGGGGGAAAGCGCCAACTCCAGCCAGGTGAGCGCCACGCCGACCAATCATCCGCCATTGCTGACACCGATTTCCAACCAAGCGATCCTTGCCGGTCGGACGCTGATGGTCACCAACTCGGCCAGCGATGCCGACACCCCACCCCAACTTCTGACTTACAGTCTGGCCACGGCGCCAGCCGGGGTTTCCATTAACCCCAATAGCGGTCTGGTTACCTGGCGTCCGGCTATCGCGCAATCGCCCGGCACCCAATCGGTCGTTGTAGTGGTTTCCGACCCGGGATTACCCGTGATGAGCGCGACGCAGAGTTTCTGGGTGACGGTGAATGCTCCGGTGCCGCCGGTCTTGAGCCTGCCCGAATTCACGAACCATACCCTGCGTTTCCTGGTGTCGGGCGATGCAGGTCCTGACTACACCGTCCAGACTTCCACCAACCTCAACAGCGGGAGCAACTGGGTGAACTGCTTTACCACCAACTCGCCGCCTTTGCCGTTCAGCTTCGCGTCCCAGGTGGAAACAAACGCCTTGCAGCAGTTTTACCGGATCCAACTGGGACCTTGAGTCCTGGCCGCGTGCGCCCGCGAGTTTCTCAACTCCATCGTCGCCGGAACCCGGTGCAAAAATCTTTACGCTGGCCCCGAAACAGAAGATCACCGGGTGAAAAGGTCCGCGGGCGGGCTCAGAATGACAGATATTTCAGCACCTGCACCTCGCGTTTGAAGACGAGCTGGATGGTGTTGCGGTCAATTTTCACATCCAGAGGACCGCGTTCCTGAAAGTGTTCCCACATGAGTTGGCCATTCTTGGGATGGATCCGCCGGATGCGCAGGTAAGGCTTCGTCTCCATGCCCAGCACGGCCAAGTCGGGATTGATCTCGTCGTCATCGTCGCGCGGGCCGGTGTAGGCGACGCTGTAAATATATGGACCGGACAGATAACTGAGGTTGCCGCTGAGATTCTGCTTCCAAAGTTCCCGGCCCGTCTTCGCATCCAGTTTGAGAACCACGGCATTGATCCGGTCGCTCACGTCGATCTGTTTGGAATACTTGATGTTGTCCGGGCTGGCCGTTGTGGTGTTCACATACATCATCCCGGCATCGTCGAAGTAAATGCCGGAGATACCAACCGAGGGCAGCCGCCAGCGGGCGTTGCCGGTCGCGAGTTCGAACGCGCTCAATACGCCTTGATCGAAAATGTAGAGGGCGTCGCCGCGCTCCACCACCGGGCCCAAGCCACTCCGCGCCGCCGCTTCGTCGTCGTCGGCCGCGAAGGCATCGTCGCCACCACCGATAACCGGGTAATTGAGCGTGCTCTGCCATTTCGGCTTGTTTGCTTGATCGAGGACGATGAGGATTTTTCCCGCAACTATGGCGTTGACGCTGGCGAGGGGATACAACGCCGGCGGGCCGACCACTTCGCCCGCCCAATCCGCCACGTTCTTCCCGTCACCGATCCGCACCTTCACCGCATACCGACTAACGTTTTCCACCACTTGATCGGCGCCTGCGTTGCGTTGCATCTCGTTGAGCAGTTCGTTGGCAACCTCCACGGTAGCCGTCACGGAGAGATTGCCATCGAGCGCGGATTTTTTAGGCGGCGCTTTCATGGCCGCGTGGCGGATGAACTTTTCCTCGATCATACGATGGGAGAACTGGACGAAATCATTCCGCGCGGGAATGAGCGTGAAGCGTCCGGCAAAATCCGAGCCGGCTTTCGCCGGTGGCCGGATCGCTGGATCTTCGTCCTGGGAACGAATCTCGGCCAGCGTGCGTTCCTGATTGAGCGCGGTGGCAATGGTTGCGGGCGCGGCCACCTTCGCAGCGTAAGGGGCATCCGCCAATTGGGCCGCGAGCTTTTGTGGGTCGAGCTTTTTGGTTGTATCCGCTGGAGTTTTCCGGGCGGCGGATGACTTCGCGGCCAGCGTGGTGTTAGTTTTGCCCGCACCTCCTTTGGCCCCGGGCGCGATCGTTTGGGCGACAGCCAGCGGGGACGGTTCGCCGATGATATTCGTCCGTGCCTGGCCGGATACCAGATTGAAACGCGTGAAGGTCATTTGCCTTTCGCCTTCCCCGCCACGCCACTCGATTTCATCGCCTTGGGCACGGCCGCGTGAGAAGTCGCCAGCCACCACCATCTCCTGCTTGGGTTCGCCGGAATTCCAATCGTAGCGCACCAGTTTGCCGTCCGTGGCAACCCAGATGTTTTGTCCCCGCACGTGCAAATCCAATCCCCGCTCCGCCGCGCGCGTCATATCGCGGATCAATTCCTCGAGCTGCGGCAGCTTGAATACGCTCTCGCCCCTCTGGGCAGCGGTTTGCATTTCTTTCAGTTCCCGCGCCGCGTCGTCCGCCATTTTCCTTTTGTCCACGAGGGACCGCGACCAGACTTCCTTTTTCGTTTGGAGATCGTAGCGCGCCAGTTTGTCACCGTGGATGAACACGAGTTGCCCCGGACCACACAACGCGCTCACCCCGGACATCGCCGGTTCGTTTTCAAAGCGGACCGCGAACGCCGTATGCGGTCGCGACCCATAGAATTCATACCAAATCCATGCACCGATGAAAGCGGCGACCAGCAGGGCCGCCAATTTTACCACCAAACCAATCTTGCCCCACTGCTTGTGCTCGACCACAGATTTCCGCCCGGCATACACCGGGATTTCGATGCCCTGCAACTCCGCCTTCTCCTGGCAATGCGGTGAACAGACATAGCCGGACAACGCCATGCATTTCGGGCACATCGGTTTCTCGCAGACGCGGCACTTGCTCGTCGTGCGCTGTTGCGGATGCTTGGAGCAGAAGCGCGTATCCTTCACCTCCAGCATCTCGGCGGCGGACGCAACCTGCCCGCCTTGACTCAGCCGGACGCGCGGAGCCGACCGCACGGACACCGGCACCGGTGGAGCGGGCGGCTCGGTAACCTGGCTTGGGCGCGGCGCAATGTGCGGCGCCGGAGCGACAACCGCCGCCGGGGGCGCACTGGCCGCCGGCTCAGCTGGCTGATCAAACTGCTGCCGAATCAGCGCGTTCACCCGATCAGAGGAATCCAAGCCGCAGCCGGCGCAAACGAACTTCACCGGCTGGCGGACCATTTCTGGAGAAACATCAAAGGCGTATTTCGCGCCGCAATCACATTGGATTTTCATTGTCCACTAAGGTTTCGGATTCAAGAGTACCACGTTGGTCGCGAGCGGCAGCGGAAAACTCAACACCGCCGACGATCCCTGCAGACTGCCGTCACACAACAGCAAATTCCCGCCGTACTGGTGATGGTTATTGCCGGGCGCTTTACCCGTGATGGAAAAAACATTCTGCCCCGCAGTCTTGGCCAGAGTGTTGACTTGACGGTCACTCAGCAGAACCGCCTGCGGATTGATCACGCGGTAGTAGACGAAGGTCAGCGCACCCAGAATCGCGAGTACCGACACCGTGTCCTTGGCGGCGGCGTAACCCTTGCCGATGAATCCACCGAGGAACCCATCGTCGCTCGTGCTGAGCAGGCCCCAGAAGTCGAAGGTCGCGTCGAAGCCACGAACCCAC
>JANOHH010000947.1:0-5443 GCA_031406395.1 Verrucomicrobiota bacterium
TGCCTCCTACCGGCGGTTCGGAAAACGCGGTCGCCGGTCCCAGCAAAGTTGTCAACGGATGCAGCCGTAAACCCGCATGCGGGTGGAACTTATTTCCCCCCCCCCCGCTTTCGTGTCGTTGGTGTATTTCGTGGTCAAACACCTTCTTTGTTCCCGCTTTGCTTCGGCCGGGAACGAAGTAAACTTGGGTCATGAAAAAGTTCCGGGTAATTCTCGGGCTGGCGGCGCTCGGGCTCCTGTTCATTCTTGGCCTCTGGCTGGGCTGGGGCGCACGCCGCTGGGCGACGGGCGGCGGGCCGACCGCCTATAACACGGCCACGGTATTGCGCCAGGTGCAGACGTTGTCCCAACTGGTCACGGTGAAGTATGTGCTGGAGAAAGTGGTGGTGATGGAGGATGTGAAGTGGTTCGGCGAAAGCCGGGTGTTGCTGGTGGCCAACGGCGTGGTGAAGGCAGGCGTGGATTTCAGTCGCTTGAAACCGGAGGACGTGCGGGTGACGGACAAAACCATTGCGCTCCGGTTGCCGGCGGCGCAGATCACGGATGCCTATCTGGACGACCGGCAGACGCGCGTGGTCGAGCGGACGACGGGGTTGCTGCGCACGTTCGACAAGGATCTGGAACAAACGGCGCGACAGATGGCGGTGGATGACATCCGCCGCGGGGCCAAGAGCGCGGGGATTCTCAAGGACGCCGACGACCGGGCACGGGCGCAGGTGCAGAATTTATTTGAGCAGATGGGGCTGACAGTGGAGTTCCTGGCGAAATGAGCAAGGAGTTGTGCTGGAAATCGGGGGGATGTTCTTACTCATGAGGTTCATCGTAATCGCACATTCCCCGTCGAGATCCAACCGTCGAGTTTTTTCAAAAAAAGATCAGGAGCAAGCCGAACAGACGCGATAGAAAATTCTGGAGCTAAACGCATAGACACAGCGCGGCGAAGCCGCCACCAAAGTGCCGGACAGCCGGATTTAACGCAGAGGACGCAAAGGCGCTCGCGAAGGCCGCAAAGAAAATTCACCTCCGCGTTCCTTTGCGTCCTCTGCGTTAAAAAACCTCGCAGGACCCGACACTGTTGGGAGCCAGCACTGTAAAGGCCGCAGAGAATCGGAGTGTAAAATCGCCAACTGACAATCCACAATCCTGTGATTGTATCCGGACAACATGTCTCGGCGCCGCTCTGCGTTTTCAGCGTCTCTGCGTTTCTTCCGTCTGATTTCAAATGCATCAATCCGGGTAAGATGAAGATCAGGATGAAGACTGGAATAATTCTGCCCGCCAATGCTGGTCGCACCTTCAGAAATGCCGGCGGTGGACACACAGTGCCTTGAATCTAGTCAGCGAGGAAAACGGCCGGTCACAATGGTCGCAGCGGTCGCGGGCGAAGCTTCAACGCCCGAGGGGGGCGCTTCAACAAATCACCACGGGCTGGCCGGATTCATCCGATTTGACGTGATTGATCTTGATGGGCAAGGGGCCATCGGCGAACGCTTTCTTGTCGGTCGCAACGGTGAGGCGGTGCTTGGGGAGCTCGGGGGGCGCGGGGTGGGCGCGCAATTGCATGAGGTAAAGCAGGGGCGGGCGGGGGGGCGGGCGGCGGTTGGTGATCTGAGCGTAACCTGTAATCTCGCGAAGCATTTTAAGCACTTTGATCTTGGTAGCCATTTGATCTTCCTTGCGAGCCGGTGTTGCAGTTCATGTGCCAGCAAGGCGGCAGGGGCGGATGGCACTCCGTCTTCAGGCCCGTCCGATTCTTGTTGTTACGACCGTCCTCGGGATAGGGATACGCCGCGTAGCTCGAGCGCGTCCATTCCGCGAAACATTCCCGTGCAAGTCGCGCAAGCCCCATGCGTTGGGCGCGAAGCGTCCCGGCGCCACAGTGATGAGAGCGCCGTCGTTGAACCGGGCGTCTTCTGGAATCCAATCAGCACAGGGCGGCGCGGTCGGCGGCAGGCAGTCTGACGAGTTGCTCGGTATGACCCGTGCCATCCATGAGGACGAGCGCGTCACCTCGGGCGGCGAGGAAACAGGATTCACTGAACGCCCACGGGTCGCGGAAGCTCGCCCCCTTGGTGATGCTCCGGGCGAACTCTTTCGCGTCCGGACCGCCCTTGGGGTCCACCACCGTCACCACGCCGTCGTGCTCGCGCTGACCGTGACCGGGGCTGAAGCTGGCAACAATCTTGTCCGTGCCGGGGATGGGCCTGGCGTCAATCATCGTGATGCCAGGATGCAAGTTCCCGAACCAGGTCATCTGCGCGGTGACGTCGGGATTCGCCGCCCAGAGGTGATGGAAGTGAACCTGGCTGCGGTCCACATATTCCCAGCGGGTGTAAAGGATGCGGCCATCGGACATGGGCCAGGGCGTGTTGTCCTGCTCGTTGTTGCAAGAGAGCGCGCGGAGGTTCGCGCCGTCGGCGTCGCACCGATGCAGCACCGCGACCTGGGTGAGCCAGCAGTTGACCCAGCGTTTACAGCGGCTGCTCACGAAAACGATGCCGCCATCGGGCAGGTAGGCGGGCTCGAAGTCGTCGAACGGCCCGGAGGTGAGCTGCTTGAGGACAGTGCCGTCGCCATTGATTTCGTAAAGGTGGTACTGCTCCGTGCCACCGGGACGGTAGCTGAACAAAACGTTCCGCGCTGCTCCAGACGCGACTTGTACCGTGCAAGCGAAGAGCGTGAAAATTACCGCGCGCCAGGATCGGGTGTTCATGTGCATTGGAACCTGCGAACTATTTTGCGGGCGGGTTTTGCCAGACTGTTGCAGCGAGCCCGTCGCGTAACGCAACCAACCGCTGCTCCTGATCTTCGCTGAAAGATCCCTGGCGCTGACCGTAGGTGTCGAGCCACGTTACG
Organism: Verrucomicrobiota bacterium; assembly: GCA_031406395.1. Taxonomy (GTDB): domain Bacteria; phylum Verrucomicrobiota; class Verrucomicrobiia; order Limisphaerales; family JADLHS01; genus JADLHS01. The sequence continues at coordinate 2,857 of JANOHH010000947.1, forward strand.
AAGCGGTTGCGGCTGTCGCGGTCAAGCTTGACCCCCGCGTGGCCGGCGGGCGCGTTCAACAGGGCAAGCAAAGCGCTGGTTTGCGCGGGATTTTTCCCTTCGGTGGAAACTCCCTCGCGATAGGCGAGCAGGACCTGATCGAGCAGACTGGGTCTGCCGTAACGGGTGAGCGCATCGTAGGCATGGTCGGGCGTCAGATCATATTTCGCGGCGAGCGCGTCCTCGCCCTTCGGGTTGTGGCAACGGACGCATTGCGTGTCGAGCACGGGTTGAATGAGGCGGTCAAAGCGCAGGGGCCAGGAGCCTTCCGGGCCCGGCGTAATCTTTGACGGTTCGCGCAACGCCGCGAGGGGCGACTGGGCCGGCAGCGGTGAGTCATACCGCGATTCATGGCAGCCGGTGCAACTCAAGGTCTGGCCCGGCTGGACGTGCGTGGCGCTGCGCATGGTTTGCACGGCGCGGCCCTGGGCATCGAGCGCCTGGAAAAATAATGTCACGCCCGACGGCACGCGGAAGTAGGCCGAGCCATCCACCTCCACCGGAACGGTGCCGAGCACCGCTTTGCCGGGATCGTCCCGCGTCAGGCCGAGCACCGGTTGATTCATCCACGGCTGCGTTTTCGCCGGCAGGGCCACGATGCGGAGCGCCTTTACCTCCCCGCGCTGCACGGTCTTCAATCCGCGCGTCACATCTGCCACCAGGAAACGCCCCTCCTGCGGGCCGTCCCACTTAACATTGCTGGCCAGCACCGGCGGGCGGGGCTGCGCCTTGAGCGGGATGGGATACATCGAGGAGATTTCCGGATCCCGGTAGAGCATTTCCAGTCCGATGCCGGCGTGGAAAAGATAAAGCCCCATGCCGTTCTGCGGGCGCTGGCGGCCTTCGCGCATTTCGTCCTCAACGCCCCAGGCGACGAGATGGGTGCGTTCCGACAATGGCCAGGGGTTCGCATAAAACGCGCGGGGCCAGCCCTCGATTTCCGGGAAAGACGTCTCCGGAGTCAGGCGCGTGATGGGGCCCTCGCCTTCCGTGCCCGCCGACGGGTCGAGCAAGACCAGGCTGCCCATGGTTTGTGAGTGATGGCCTGAAGCGGTGAAAATGATTTTATCTGAACCGGGAATCGCCCGCGGCTCGAAGGTGCAATGCGGCGCCTTGGTGTAATTGCCATAGATGAGCCGGGCATTGACGCCGTCGGGATTGATTGCCCACAAGCTCATATACGGCATGTTGTCGCGGTCCACGTAATCCCAACGCGAATACAGGATGGTGCCGTCGTGCGCGACGCTGGGTTCCCATTCGAACATCTCGAAGGGCGAAATCGGCGTGAGGTCGCCGCCGTCGGCGTTCATCGTGTGCAGCGTGTAAACCGCCACGGGCCGGCTCGCGTCACCGCCGCAACGCACGTAGCAATCCGGCAAATCCTTCTTGGCGAGGGTCGCCTGCGCGCTCGGTTTACCAACCTGAATGGCCTGCCCGCGCCGGGTCGAAAGAAACACCAGCCGGCCGTCTGGCAGGTAGCGCGCGTCGAAATCATCGTACTTGCCATGGGTGAGCTGGCGCACGCCGGAGCCGTCGAGATTCATTTCAAAGACATGGTAGAAGGCGTCCTCGGGGACGTTCGCCTTGTTCAACTTGTCCTTTTCCTTCGCCAGCTCGGGATAATGTTTGCACCAGGCGAACACGACTTTGGTCCCGTCGAACGACAACGCGGGCCGGAGAAAGCTTCCCGGCGCCTTGAAGGCGGTGTCGGTCAGGCATTCCGTGGTGGGCTGGTCGCTTTTCAGTCCGCGCAGGATGTAAATGCCGCCGCCGGGCCGCGACCACCAACCGTAATACTGATCGGACATGTGGCTGTAACTGCCGGGGACGCGCTTGGTGAACAGGAGCGCGTCGAAGTCGAGCAACGGACTTGCCAGCGCCATTTGGCGAAGGCTGGCGCGCAATTTGAAATACAGATTCCGACACGTCTTGGCTGGAGTTTGTTCGGTGAACAATCTTGCTTCCGTCGCACCGCGAGCCAGCTCGCGTTCGAAGCCGACCGTGTTCACGCCCGTGCGGTTCAATTCGGCCATCAGCTTTTGGCCGCGGTCCAGCAGCCATTGAATCGAAAGTTCCTCCGCCCCACTCCCGGCGCGCCTGGCCTTAAATGCCGACCACTGGCTCAGGCTGCTCTGCTCCGCGGATTTGTGCAGCGCGAGATTGCCGCCTGGCTGGCCAATCACTTCCACTTCGTCGAGATGGAGAAAGGTCGTGCCCGGAAGTTGAATGCGGACGAAGCGCGCCAAGGCATTGGTCAACGGGACGACCAGCGGCGAACGATCCGGCATCCGGTAGCCGTAGAAAACCCGGCCGTTGTGCTGATAAACTTCACGCCAGTCCGTGCCGTCGCTCGAAAGTAGGACTTTGAAATGCGCCGCCCGCGTGGCCACGTGGTCGTTGTCTGCGCGATTCCACAAGCGTACCTGGGAGAGTGGATGCACTTTTCCGAGGTCCACCTGCCACCAAGGATTGACCTCTTGCGCGGTGTGGAAGCCCCACTTCCCATTTGTGACGCCATCGCAACCGCCCGCGGCGTCGTCGCCGGTCG
>JANOHH010000960.1:0-3861 GCA_031406395.1 Verrucomicrobiota bacterium
GCTGTGGCAATAACGACAATCCATCCCCAATTGCCCAGCATGGGTGGCGTGCGAGAAGGCAACCGGCTGGATCGGCTGATAACCGACGAGAAAGTACTTGGGTGTGAAGTAATACCAAACCCCTGCGGTCACCGCCGTCGCAAAGAGTCCGCCGCCGATGATGATCATCAACGGCAACCGGTTGGTCCATTTCGGAAAAATTGCTGACATTTCAGGTATCGACTGAGTCCGTCAAAAAACAAAAATGCGCCGGCCAGACTTTTCTGACTGACGTCGGGGTTGTCGAAAAAAACGTGCGAGCGACAAACGATTTTCCAACGCGGACGGCCACCCTAAATTCGCACGATCTCGCAGGGACATTCTTAGCAACCCCAACCTTGGTCGCAAGACTCTTTGTGAAATTATTCACGTTTTTTGAGCATTTAATATCTTCAATAAGTTGCGCACAGAATGCGGGCGAAAAAAACGACCCAGCAACGAACTCGGCTGGCAAATCCCACCCAACCGAGTGACGCGCAAAACTGCCGATGACCCTCAACGCGGACCCGAACTGTTCCGGAAGACTTGTGCGCAATGTCCCCGGCTCGAACACTTTGTCGCGCCGAGGGGACCGGAGCTTACCGAAGCGGGGCATCGCAACCTGGAGAACCTGCTCTCGAACATGCTTGATCGGAAGCGGGCCATCAACCCGGCGTCCGCCAGTTACAAGGTGGAATGGTCGCCGGATGAAATAGTGACTGGCATTTTGCAGTCCGAAACATCGGAAGCGATCCCTTGGTTGCAGGCGCAAGGCATCGAAGCCGTCATCCCGCGCGCCAAACTCAAGCGGAGGGAATCCACCGGACTTTCGCTGATGCCGGCAGGATTGGAGGCGGGCCGGACACCGTAACAAATGCGGGAATCGAACGCTTTTCTCCCGAAGTCTCGCTGAGAATTAAGAAGTCAACCGCAGGTGGATGCGGAGGAACCCAGTTGAGGAGGGTCACCCGCAGTTCATGTTCTGCCGTTATTTGGCCTTGCCGTACTCCGGACTATAAGGGCCGTAAAGCAACCCGTAATTTTTCGTATAGAAAAGGTTTCTGTTCGCTGGCCGGCAAACATCGTGGGCCGCATCGGTGCCAGAGTTGATGGCCTGCGTGATGGCGGCGGCGATCAGATCGGCGAAAATATTTCCGGACCCGCCGGAGTTTTGCTGCGCCATCCCCACCCCCTCCCAAAGCAGCAGCCCACTTTTGGTATCGACCAGCCGGGCTTTGACCTGGACGGTGGTGGCGCTGTTGATCACCTGATATTTGCTGCCGTATTGCTGGAGCGTAACGTACAGAACCGCGTCCGCTCCGATAATCTCCGCCACTTTGTTCAGCGGCACCTGGTGCATTTCACCGGCGGTGGGCATGCCGTTCTCCTTGAGAAACTGATCCACCACCGCGACGGGAAAAACGTAATAGCCCAGTTCCGCGATCGGAAAGGTCACTGTGGACAGATAACTGTACGTGCCTTGCACGGCGACGCTTTCATTGAGTGGCGGCAGGACGAGGATGGAGCGCGGCGGATGCAGACGGTAGTCGGTGTAATCGTAGGGCGCGGGGGCGGCGCAACCCGCCAGCATCAGGGCCGCAAGCATGCCACCGTTCGCCAGAATGAGCCCACGCGCGTTCATTGTTTTTTGAATCTTGCCAGCAAACGATCGATGAACACCGTCGATTCTGGAAATTCCGCCTTCTCGGTCAGAAACTCCTGTTGCGCCTGATCCATTTTACCAAGCTGAAAATAGAGATAGCCCAGTTGCGCGTGCCAGCCCGGGCACATCCGTTTGTTCGCCGCCCGGGCCTTCTGATAATCCTGCTCCAGTTTCTCCACCTGCATTTCCGGCGTCACTTTGCCAGGCGCGGCGTATGAGGCGTAAATCAGTTCCTCGTATTGTCCATACGAATAGAGCGTTGGCGTGGCGCACCCCGTCAGCAGCGTGCTCAGCGCCGCCAGCCAGACAAGTTGGAGCCTTGGACTTATTTGGTCGGTTTCCATTTCCCTTGCTCGAGGCCTTCCACGAGCCGGTTAATCGCTTCGCGAATCGCGAGGTCAAGCACTTTGCCGTTAAGGGTGGAGTCGTAAGCGGCCGTGCTGCCGAAGCCAATGATTTCGCGATTGCTCAAGGCGTATTCGCCGGCACCCGAGATGGAATAGACCACTTCCGAGGTCGACACTTCCACCACATTCAACGTGACTTTGGCATAGGCTACCTGCTTCTTGCCGCTGCCGAGAATGCCGAACAATTGCACATCCCCCACTTCCTTGCGCCCAAACTCCACCACGTCGCCCGTGATCACAAAATCGGCCCCCCGGATGGTCTGCTCCTGGCCCTTCAGCTTCGCTTCGTGGGCCATCTCTTCCATGTTATCGCGGTCCACGACCTTGAACCGGCCGGTTTCCTTAAGGCCGCCGATGAGGATGGTTTTGGCCTGTCCACCCAGGCGATCCACGCCGTCCGAGAAAAGCCCGCGCATATAACTGGAGCGATTGTCGAACTTGCCGACGACCAAGGTGCTTTTCAGTCCGGTATAGACCGTTCCCGCCGAGGCGGGTTTTTGCGTCGCCAGCGCTTGATGTGATTCCTTGGCGCACCCCGCCAGACCGGCAGCAAGCAACAACGCGAAGGCGGCGCCGGTGACGCTGTCAATAATCGATCTTCTCATAATCTCCTTTTTGTTCTTGGTGAAAATTTTCATTCGAGGATTTGCACGGTTCTCACGGTTCTGTAACCGTGGACACCGAACCGGCCACGAGTAAATAAAGACCAGCACCGGCTTAAAGTAAAGGGGGTCGTACCTCGTATCATTCCCTCTAAGATTTCACATTCACGTTCCCCGTGCACCACCGATACCGTCGGTTAGTCAAATATTCCACGAGGTCCATCGAAACCGTGTCCATGCAACCGACGATTTCACACTACTCACCCTGGCAACGCTTCGTCCGTTCACTTCTTCGCAGCCTTCCGCTTTGCCCAGTCGGCTTTCGGCTCTGCCGAGCGGTGCGCTTTGGCGGCCGGACTCACCTTGCTCCTGGCCTAGCCGACCTTTAGTCGGCGGGGACAACCGTTCCCGGGCTGCCGAAGATACGGTTCAGTTCGTTGTCGAGCGGCTAGGCTTTCTCTGCGATTTCAGGGGCACGGCGAAGTTGCCGCGGGGTGAGACTTTCAGATGCTTTCATTATTTTATTTTGGTGTGCACGGTGCAAGGGACGAAGAATTCATCCACGCCAGAGGTCAAGAGCCCGAGGTTGTACCCGGGCAATTCCCTCGCCCAGCCTGTTTACCGCGTATTCGGGGCGGCCGGTGCGAAGATGATTTTGGGCGCAGAGCGAACGGAACGAATGTCACCACAAGTGTTGACAGGCATGGAATTGACCCGCGCCTCGCTTGAGATAGCTGTTTGGCACTGCGCTCGCAGTTGCCGGGTGTGCCAAGGCCGGACCTGTTGTCCGGCCTTTCTCTTTTTCTCCCCCTATCCAACGGAGCTGCGCCCCGTGACGCACCCGAAGCAATCAAAAGAAGGCGTCCCTAATCCCTCCCAATCCGATACAGGTGGGTGTCGGTCCGCAGGTAGATGGTTCGGTCAAGAATTGCCGGCGTCGCGACGACTACTCCTTCGAGCAGATTCTCTGCGAGTTTCTCGAATGGCTTGCCGGCCGTGACCACCGTGGTTTTCCCATTCATGCCAAAGAAGTAAACCTGCCCCTCTGCCAGCAGCGGTGAAGCAAGGTGTTGTTCGTTCATTCGCTCCTGCCAGTACGCCTCCCCACTCCGGGCGTCGGCGCAGTTCGCCATGCCGTCGTCAGAAGTCCAGTACAGCTCTTCGCCCAGCA
>JANOHH010000987.1:0-3375 GCA_031406395.1 Verrucomicrobiota bacterium
CGGAGCGCCCAATGGTCACGGTGACCAAGCCGCCCTTCGCCCGCCAGCGTTGGAGACATGTGGTCTTCACGTTCGCAAACTTTAACACCGGGAAGCCGGACGGGATGGCCACCCTCTACCTTGATGGCAAACCCCAGGGCACTGTAAGCGCGCGGGAACAGACCTTTTCCTGGGAGCCAGCCAAAGCGATAGCCATGCTTGGAATCGGTTACACCGGACTCATTGACGATCTGGCATTTTTCAACCGCGCACTCACCGCCATCGAAGTCGAGCAACTTTTCGCTTTGCCGGGTGGCGTCTCGAAGTTACAGCAGTGACTGCCGGCCCGGTAAACACGTCCGACAAATTTCCTGCCAGCGAAAGAGTTGAGGGCGGAGGGGAAAGAGCCGATGCCAAATCCGCAGAGGCACGAAACATGGCCAGCCCAATTTAATTGCCAAACCAAGGTCACCGGGTCAGCCTGAGAAAAATCATGAGATCATCATACTCTCCCATCGTTTCGACGTTTCTACTTTGCCTGGCCTTGAGCCCGGCAGTGCGTGCGGCGGAAACCCCGCCGACGGTGGATTCCGTAATCACCAAGTTCGTTGCTGCCTCCGGAGGCAAGGCCGCAATGGAAAAGATCAAGACCCGCACCCTCAAAGCTGATCTGGAAGTCATGGGGTCGAGTTCGGCTTGGGAGTCGTCCGCCAAAGCGCCGAACCGGCAGCGCTCCGAATTTGCCGTCCCGGTCATGGGGGAAGTGATTGATGGCTTTGATGGCAAGATCGCGTGGACCAAAAACCAGTCCGGGATCCGCGTCAAGGAGGGGGACGAACTGGCGAAGACCAAGCGCGATGCGGACTTTTACCGCGAACTGAATCTCAAGACCCTGTATCCCGGTCTGGCTTACAAGGGAAGCGAGCAGGTGGACGGCGAAGGAGTTAACGTGCTGGAATCCAAACCGTCCGCCACCAGCAAGGAGCGATTCTCCTTCAGCGCCAAAACGGGCCTGCTCATCCGGCAAGAGTCGGAATTCGAAAGCGCGCAGGGAAAAATCAGCATGAATATCCGGTATGGGGACTACCGTGTTTTTGAAAGCATCAACTACCCGTATAGTTTGCAGTTCAAGATGAATGTCGGCGGACAGGAACTCGAGTTCGCCCTCAAGGTCAAGGAAGTGAAGCATAATATGACCATTGAGGATGCGAAGTTCGCCAAACCGGCTGCGTGAACTCCAAGACCACAGCTGCGGCCGGAGTGCATCGAAGCCTCCGGCAGCCGCGCTCCCTTGCGAACGGATGGGGCGCCAACCCGGGCGGCATGAAAACCAAAGTCGCAATCGGTAACCCCGGGAAAGAGGCCGACACCTAAACGGAGTCATCGGTCGGCTCCAGCATCAACCCACCCAATACCCATGCCCATCCTCCAAAAGTCATCGCCCCAGCAAATCGGACTCCCTCCCCGTCAGCGGTTTCTCCGGCCGGCCAGGTTGATCGCCGCGTGCCGGCTACTGCTCGTCGGGTCCATGTTGTCGCCCGGATGCCGGTTGGGAGCCGAAAGCGGCGCGGTCGCGACCAATCCCATCACCATCAAGGCGGGCCACTTCCTCGACGTGGTGCGCGGTGAAGTGTTGGAGCGCCAGGTCATCCTTGTCGAAGGAGGCGTGATCCAGTCCGTCGGCGCCGAGGGCAGCGTGACCATCCCCACCAACGCAACAATCGTGGATTTGAGCCAGGCGTGGGTGTTGCCGGGATTGATTGATTGCCACACGCACATCACGGCCGAGCCGGAAGATTACTATGCGGACACGTTTCGCCGCACCCCGATTGATGTGGCGACGACTTCCCATCTTTACGCGCGCCGGACCCTCGAAGCCGGCTTTACGACCTGCCGGGATGTCGGGGCGGGTGAATTCACGGACGTGGCGCTGAAGAAGGCAATTGATGCGGGGAAGATTCCGGGGCCGCGCCTGTTTGTTTCCACCCTGGCGATAGGCAGCACGGGCGGCCACAACGACCTCAGCGGCTTCTCGCCATACCTGAAATTTCAGACGTTCTCGGGCGTCGCGGACGGGGCCGAGGAGATTCGCAAGGCGGTGCGGTTCCAGATCAAGAACGGAGCGGACTGGATCAAGATGGTGGCCACCGCCGGCGTCTTGAGCGAAGAGGAATCGGTGGGCGCGCCGCAGTATTCCCTCGAGGAAATGAAGGCGATGGTCGAGGAAGCCGCGATGTGGGGACGCAAAGTGGCGGCGCATGCCCACGGCACCGAGGGGATCAAGCGCGCCATTCTCGCCGGAGTGGCCTCCATCGAACATGGGAGCCTGCTGGACGACGAAGGCATTCAAATGATGAAACAGCGGGGCACGCACCTCGTGGCTGACGTTTACAACGATGACTACATTCTCGCCGAATATGCCCGGATGAACTATCCCGCGAAAATTCTGGAAAAGGAACGCCTGGTGGGCCGCCTGCAACGGGAGAATTTTCAGAAAGCCGTTCGCGCCGGCGTGAAGATTGCCTACGGCACGGATGCCGGAGTTTATCCGCACGGCTGGAATGGAAAGCAGTTCGCCCACATGGTGCGCTGGGGCATGACCCCGATGCAGGCCATCCAATCGGCAACCATCAACGCCGCCAACTTGCTCAATCAGACCAATCGTCTTGGCAGTTTGCAGGCCGGCCGCTTCGCGGACATCGTGGCCGTCGAAAGCGATCCGCTGAAGGCAACCAATCTCCTGGAAAAAGTCTCCTTCGTCATGAAGGGCGGCGTTGTTCACAAAAACCAGATCCCACAATCCCAATGAAGAAACTGCCCAATATCCTATTCTGTTGTCATGCCAATTAAGAATAGACATGCCTCGCCCTGGTAGTTTCAATAAGCCCTGCGTCATGACCAGACCAAAAAATGCCTTTCAAAAACAAAGACGGGAGAGGCACTTTCACCCAACGTCTTATTCTACTATTGTGAACAACGAGCAATGTTTCCTTCCCTCTAGAACGTGGTTCAGCGGGTCCCCGCCCAGACTGGGCGCAGCGTTGGCAGTGGCCGCAGTGTTGATGACCGCCGTCGGGTGCCAGAAGGAAGTGGCGACGGCCCCGCCGCCACCGATCGTCGTGGTCATGGACGCCACGGCCACCAATGTCGCGCTGTCCACCGAGTTCATCGGACAACTGGACTCGCCGCAGAACGTCGAAATCCGGGCGCGGGTCGAGGCGTTCGTGGAGCAATTACCGTTTGCCGAAGGCAAGGAAGTGAATCAAGGCGAGTTGCTTTTCAAACTCGACGACCGGCCCTACCAGCAGAAGTTCGCCGCCGCCAAGGGCGGTCTGGCCGAGGCCGAGGCGGCGTTGGCCAAGTATCAGGCCGACGTGGACCGCCTCAAGCCTCTGG
>JANOHH010001001.1:0-3150 GCA_031406395.1 Verrucomicrobiota bacterium
AATGTTCAGCCCCACGCCGCCTTCATAGGGCGAGAACACGACGTTGTAGCCGCAGCTGGCGAGGTTGGTTAGCAACGCCGAATAAGCCGCCGGGCTGCCGATGGGACTGGTGTAGCCGTGTGCGAAAAAAATCGTGGGCAGCGCGGGATCGATGATCGAATTCGGATGATAAATCGAGACCGTCAGCGTCGCGCCATTGGCCGTCGGATAAACCGGATTCGTGAAGCCGTCCACGAAAACCGCAAACGGGCCGAGGCCGCCGAAATCGGCGGCGGTCGGCGGCGCGTAAGTTTGCGCGTGCAAACTCGCCGCCGTCACGAGTTGCGCCGCGATCAGCATTATTCTCATCGGCATGCTTGACGACTTATGGTTCATAAATGTTACCGAGTTTCCGGCACACAACGTAGCAAACTTTGGTGAACATTGGAGCAGTTGTTTCCAGTCGACAAGGCATTGTCATCGGCGGTCGCGACCTGGAAGCGGGACAAGTTTCCGTGGGCTTACATCACGGCGGCCCGCAAGGCGCGAAGCCGAAGGGGGAGGTAGTGGCAGATATTCTGGCGAGCATCAAAGAGCGGCGGGCCTAACGATTCGAAGGCAAGCCGGCCCGTTCTGGAATTCCGGCGATGCAAAATAGGTTTGCGTTGCCGAATAACCCGGCTCGCTCTACGCTCCGACCCATGAGAATTCTTCTACTGGCTGCGGTGTTAATGGCTTCCGGTTTTGTGGCGCATGGCGACGAAGGCATGTGGCTCTTCAATCAACCGCCGCGTCAACTCCTGCGCGAGCGGCACCAGTTCGAAGTCACGGATGCCTGGCTCGACCACGTGCAAAAGTCCTCGGTGCGATTCAACTCCGGCGGCTCCGGTAGTTTCGTGAGTGAAGACGGGCTGCTGATTTCAAATCATCACGTCGGTGCGGACGCGCTGCAAAAGCTCAGCACGAAGGAGAAGAATTACCTTCGCGATGGTTTTTATGCGCGCACGCTCGCGCAGGAAGTGAAGTGCCTGGACCTCGAACTCAATGTGTTGCAATCCATCGAGGATGTGACCGCGCGCGTCAACGCCGCCGTGCCGAAGGACGCTGCGCCGGCCGCCGCCTTCGCCGCGCGCCGCAAAATTATGTCCGGCATCGAAAAGGAATCCCTGGATCGCACCGGCCTGCGCTCGGACGTGGTCACCCTCTGGCAGGGCGGCGCGTATCATCTTTACCAGTACAAGGTCTATACCGATGTACGGCTGGTCTTCGCGCCCGAACAGCAGATCGCGTTCTACGGCGGCGATCCGGACAATTTCGAGTTCCCGCGCCACGACCTCGACATCTGCCTCTTTCGCGCCTACGAAAACGGCCAACCGGTAAAGGTCAAAGACTACCTGCGCTTCTCACCGACGGGCGCGCGGGACGGCGAACTCACCTTCGTGTCGGGCCATCCGGGGCGGACGGGGCGATTACTCACAGTGGCGGAACTGGAGAGCGTGCGGGATCAGGGGCTGCCGACCCGTTTGGCTTCGCTCAAACGACTCGAAGTCCTGCTCGGGAACTGGAGCGAACGCAGTGCGGAAAACGCCCGCCGCGCGCGGGATGAGTTCTTCGGCATTCAGAATTCCCGGAAGGCCCTGGATGGTCAGCTCGCTGGCCTGCTCGACCCCGACATGTTCGCGGCAAAGGTGAAAGCGGAGACTGATTTCAAAGCCAAACTGGCGGGCCAGCCGGATTGCGCTGACGCACTCGCGGCTTACGACAAAATTGCCGAGGCCAGCCGGATTCTTAACGCGCAAGTGACACGCTCCGGTCTGCTGGAAGGCGGCGGAGCATTCAACAGTGACAGCTTCGGCTTCGCCCGCACGCTGCTCCGCGCCGGGGATGAACGACCCAAGCCCAACGGCGAACGCCTCCGCGAATTTGCCGATTCGCGAAAAGCCTCCCTGGAACTGGGCCTGTTCTCCGAGAAACCGATCTACACCGACCTGGAGATGCTCACGCTGGCCGACTCGCTGACGTATCTGGCCGGCAAACTCGGCGCGAGCGATCCGTTAGTGGAAAAGATTCTGGCTGGCAAATCGCCCCGTGACCGCGCGGCGGAGTTGATCCTAGGCACGAAAGTCCGCGACTCGGCATTTCGCAAGAAACTCTACGAGGGCGGTTCGAGCGCAGTGTCGGCTGCGAACGACCCGATGATCGAACTGGCGCGCCTCGTGGACGTGGAGGCTCGCGCGTTGCGCAAGGTTTCGGAAGATCAAGGCGAGATTAAGCAGCAGGCGCATGCGGCGATCGCGCGCGCGCGCAACGCGCTGCTCGGCACCGCGGGCTACCCCGATGCCACCTTCACGTTGCGCTTGGCGTTTGGAGTGGTGAAAGGTTACGAGGAAGACGACAAGCACATTGCGGCATTGACCACGCTGGGCGGCCTCTATGAACGCGCTCAGGAAATGAACAACCAGCCTCCCTTCGACTTGCCGCCTTCGTGGATCAAGCGGAAGTCGCGGCTCGACCTCAAGACGCCGTATAATTTCGTCAGCACCGCCGATATCATCGGAGGCAACTCCGGCAGTCCGGTAGTGAACCGTAACGGTGAATTCGTTGGCATCATTTTCGACGGCAATCTGCATAGTCTGCCGTGGGATTATGTGTTCGGCGAGAAGCAAGGCCGGGCAACCTCCGTCCATTCGGCAGCGATGCTCGAGGCGCTGAACCAGGTTTACGGCGCGAAGGAACTCGCGCGAGAACTGGTGGGCGGACGCCGGAGCAAATAGTTATTCCGAGGATGAGGCCTCGCCAATCAGAACGTCAGCTTCTAAAAGGCGAAAACCGGCGCGGCTAGCGTTCATCTCCACCACGGCGACCCGCACGGCGCCCAATGGAAGGGGGAAGTGATCGCGTGGATTCTGGGGCGGATCGAAGGGCACCCGACGTCAACGGAGCGCGGCTGGTCTTGCGAGTGCATCGGTCTCCGTGGCACTTGTGATTTGATTGTCGTGGTGCGAGCAAAACTAGAGAGGACTGTGCGATCAAAACTAGAATGAGCGAGGACTCCACTGTTCTGCTTGATCCGCACACCGCTGATGTCCTTGCTTCAGCGGAGGATAGGGATCTGCCGGGACGCATCCTGAGCATAAACGGCCAGTCGAGATGCCTCACGGCGGCCCAGCT
>JANOHH010001004.1:0-2391 GCA_031406395.1 Verrucomicrobiota bacterium
GGCTGGGCCGCCATGCGCGGCGATCAGGTGATCGCGGCCGACCGCCTGGGCCATTTCTCGCCGGCGCTGGCCACCGACCTGTCCGGGCTGGCGCCGACCTTCATCGGGGTCGGCGCCTTGGACCTCTTCGTGCGCCCAGCAACATGCCGCGTTTGCGGCACGATTCGGCCAAGTCCGCCAGCACGTCGCCTTTGCCACCCCGCCACGGTGTTCGTTTCACGCTATAATCGGTCGAATCGGTTTGCCACAGACAGAAGCCGCCAATGTGCTTGGCCACGAGAATGATGTATTTAGCGTGCATCGACTCGGCCACGCGCACCCATTGATCGGTGTCCAGTTTTGAAGGATTAAAATCCTGAAGCTTGGTCGAGAAATCATCGGTCTCCGTATCCTGGTACGTCTCCAGCCCGAAGTGAATGAACATGCCGATTTCCAGATCCTGCCAAGCCGCCTGCTCGGGCGTCGGTGTGGCCAGCGCAGTTGACTTCTCCGCCCGTGCCGTACCAGCGATTATCAACACCAACCAGGCTGCTGCCATTGACCGCAGAACCAGGCGCAGACCCTGAAACCGTTGACGGGAACTTCCGGAAACTACTTTTCGGAGTGGAGTTGAGGGGGATAGCTCGGTTTTCGATGTGGCTGGTTGCATTTTGTTTTTGGCTACTGGCAAATTTCTGTAGGTTGTTCTCACGGTTTGTTGATGGTTGTAACGACGAGTCAGAGCGGGATGGCGATGAGTTTCATGTCAATGTCCATTCGTATTTGGGTGCAAGCTTCCGCGGCTTTCTATTGCAGTTGCTCCGGTCTCGATCTAACGCAGGGGTTGGCCAATATACCATTCTTCGAGCCATTGCGTCTTGCCCCGGCGCGCCTGGGACGCATGGCCATCCGCCCACATGATATTGCCGCGATCGTTGTGGCGATAGTACTCATTGAGGCGATCGGGGAAGGCGACCCACTGCAATAATCCAATCGGCGTGTCATCAGTGCCATCCAACATGGCTTCCCAGGCATCCTGAAACAGAATCGTCGTTGCGGGCGCTCGCAGGTTGGCGCTCGAACGCGCGCGTGTCAGGTAGATGGCGCTTGGGTCGTCGACGAAGGTGATCACTCCCTCGAACAACGCCACTGGCAAGCCGACCGCGCGCCCGTTTCTCGTATCGGTATAGCCATTAAAACCGTAGGTGGTGTATTTGTGGCCGCCCTTGAATTTGCCGTCGTATCTTTCCTGGGGTGCTCCGTTCACGTCATCGGCGCTCTTGGCCTCGGGGCAGAAGAATACCTTTTTGTTGTAGGCGAGGTAGGGGACGTACGCCACACCCCAGTACGCATAGGCATGGTCTCCCGCGATCAGGTTCCCCCGGCCTTCCGACTCCGGTTGTGAAAAATTGCCGCCGTCCCGGATCCAGCGCATCCAATTCCTCATGTTGGCGCCCCGTCCGCCGTTGTCGTCCTGGTAAAGCGTGAACGCGAGTTGAATTTGCCGCATGTTGTTTTTGCAGGCGACCGCGCGCGCCGCCGTTTTCGACTTCGTCAGCGCCGGCAAGAGCAGACTCGCCAGGATGGCAATGATGGCAATCACGACCAGCAACTCAATCAAGGTAAACGCCCCGATGGCGTGCCGACGGGATGAGCCACGCGCTGACTCCCAAGTTTTCAATGTGATCGACATAGGACTATTTTTCGGAGTTGGGTTGAGGCTGATGGTTCGGTTTGAGGTGCGGCAAGTTTTATGATGAGGTAAGTCCGCAGATGATACTCAGTCTGGTAGTCTTCATCGTTTTCAGCCTCATAGTTTTCCCTTGCGAATAGTCATGGTGCCGTGCGAATCCTTCTGCCCGCCGGAAACGCGCACCACGACTCCCAAGGCCATCGCTCTGCCTAGTCCGGTAATCGTCAGGTTATATCGCGACGACTCCGCCACCGGTTTGGTGAATTCCGGAACGGCAACGCCATCCTGGAGCAAGGTCAGCGATTGGATCTCCAATGGCGACTTCCCTTCCGCAGCCGTGAAGTCCACCTGATACACGCAAGCCTCTTTACAAACGGCGATCAGGTCGATGTCCACCGTTTGCCATTCTTGCCCGACGGTTTCCGCCGACCACTCCCAGACTTTTTGGGCTGCGTTGGCCGCTCCCGGCTCAGCGGAACCCCTGGGGGACCCGCTTGCCGCATACACCGCCAACTTGCGCACCTGCGGCTCGGCAGCCGATTTCACCACTCGCAGCCGGACCCTGCTCACCTCGGTCGGATTGAACGGGTCGATCTTCTTGTGGCCAATTGATGAGCCGCGACAAAGTTCCTTCCATTGGCCGCTGACCAGCCCTTCGATCACATATTCCCGCACACGCTCACCCTCGGCGATGTTTTCCATCGTGATGACATGATCAA
>JANOHH010001013.1:0-5705 GCA_031406395.1 Verrucomicrobiota bacterium
CCAAGTTGCGGCAGGTAACGGAAACGGAACATTGCTTGAAATATAGATCCACGACCGGGTCGGACGGTTCGGTGAGGATGTTGAAATTCCGGAGCATATGGCCGATGGCGCGATTGCGATGCCCGGTCTCGCTTTCGGAGCGATAGACGGATTCTTCAATTGCCAGCGCTTCGCCGGCGTAGCGGGATAACATGTCCAACATCCGCCGCAGCCGCGTGTGCGCCTGTTTGCCGGCGATGAGGCCCGCCGCGGCGATGGCCCCGGCGTTGATCATTGGGTTCCGCGGCCGGCCGGTCTCCGCCTCAAGGCTGATCGCGTTGAAAGCGTCGCCGGTCGGCTCGACCCCAATCTTCTTCAACACCTCCGCCCGGGTGTTGTCCTCGAGGGCGAGTCCATAGACGAAGGGCTTTGATATGGATTGGATGGTGAAGCTTTGCCGCGAGTCCCCCACTTCATACACGTGACCTTCCGTGGTCACCAGGCAGATGCCGAACCAGTCCGGGTTCGCTTTGGCCAATTCGGGAATATAGGTAGCCACGTGACCTTCGCGCAGGGCAGCGTGACGACTGTGGATCTCGGCGAGATAATCTTGAATGGGTGAGGCAATGCCCGCGGTGGATTTGAGGCTCATCAGTTGGGATGCGATTGAGTAACGAACTAGCAGCGGAGAATTCGCAGCTACTGTGCCAGCCGCCCGCAACTCTTATGGCACACGCAAAAGCCCGCGCCAACCAAAGCTTTCAGGGTTTCACGTCAAGCGCGCATGTCTGAACCACTGCAACCATCCGGTTTCATTTTGGTCAAACTGGTCAGAAAGCGTCTGCCATGACGAGACGGCGAGAACGATCACGTAGCGCGCATTTCTTGCAACACCAACCAGCGGGCAGTCGCTGATGGCGAATTAACCATGCCCGTGGCAACGGCCAGTTTGATGGGCGGAAAATGCGCTGTGATACACGCAACGGTTGATCGACAAGCGCGGCGTGGTCGCTGGATGGAGAATTTCAAGAACTGCGACCAGTCACCCAAAACCGGGCTGCTGGCAATCAGGCCCGACCAAGCCCTGCACATTTTCTGCATCGAAGCCTTAGTGCCGCTTGTCAAAAACGGAGGCCGCAACGGAAAGTCGCCCATGGGACCGCTCGCGGCTTTCTCTCTGGCAAACCAACTTAAACCCGGGGGGGGCCTGCCGCTGAAGCCGGCGAGCAAAGTGGATGGAATCCTCGAAGCGATTGGTCAACCCCCGTGTCCGTTGGGTAATCAATCGGGCTGGGATTGGAAGTGATCGCGCAGGGTGGAGAACAGCGATGCAGGTTGCAGGTTCAGCCACCCATGCTTCTGATCATGCTCCATGGCCACGCCAACATTCGTACATGCAAATCAACACCGAACCCAACAGGGTAAAGGGTGTCCCGCGCCTCGCTTCAGACACTGTCTATTGGAACGTCCTGTAGCGCGCATCCGGCCTCGGGGCCGAACAACTCGGCTTCGGATCCTTTTCTCCGATCGCCGGGTACGCCTTTGAAACTGGGTGCAACGGGACCACGCCGTGGTAAATTTGTTTGAAACGATTTCCGTTCTGAGTTGTTTAATAAACAACCCCGGTTCGCCCGGCGGAAACTGGTTGACCGAAGTTCCGGGGATTCTTAAGCTCAAACGTCTCAATTTGTCAGGTCTCGCCAACCGCTGGGGGTTGCATGATGATCAAGTCCCAAATAGATGCTCAAGTTAGTCCAAGCCCGGGTTTGCGGGAGGCTGAAGTCGATTCCGGACACCATGGTGTGGGAGGGCGAGTGGACAGTCTTGCCAAACTTACTATTTCGTCGGAAGCGCTTCGCGCATTGCCGACTGACTTTGTAAAACGTCACCGGGTTCTGCCGATTAAGCTTCACAACGGCACCATTTACATCGCCACGGCCGAGCCGGGTAATCAGCGGTTGATTGATGACATCCGGCTTTTGAGTGGGTTGGAGGTGGTGGAGTCCGAGATGGCGAGTGCCGAGCTGGCCGTCAAGATCGCCGAATGTTACCAGGTAACGGTGGAGCAGATGGTTGAAAATCTGAACCCGGAGCGCGCGGCCACGGTCGAGAGCAAAAACCTGCACGACATCGAGGTGATGGCCAATGAGCCTACCGTCATCAACCTGGTCAACCTCATCATCTCCACGGCCCTCAAGGAACGGGCGAGCGATATTCATCTGGTGCCCTTTGAAGCCACGCTGCAGTTGCGCTACCGCGTGGACGGTTTGTTGCAGGAGAAACCGCCGCCGCCGAAACAACTGCACGCCGCCTTGGTATCGCGCATCAAGATCATGGCGGACATGAACATCGCCGAACGGTTCATGCCGCAGGATGGTCATATCCAAATCAACCACCGGGGCGTGCGCGTGGATATCCGGGTGGGCACCATGCCGACAATATATGGGGAAAGCCTCGTCATGCGGTTGTTGGAAAAAAGCACCAAGTTATTGACCGCACGGGAACTGGGACTGGATGCGAAACGCTCGGCGCAATTGTCGCGTTTGGTGGAAAAACCCCATGGACTTTTCCTCACGACCGGCCCGACCGGCAGCGGTAAGACCACCACGCTCTATGCGATTCTCCAAGGCATCTACAAGCCAGAACTTAAGATTCTGACGATTGAAGACCCGGTCGAGTACGAGCTCCCGGGTGTGGCGCAGATTCCGGTCCGGCCGGGCCGGAATTTTACTTTTGCGACGGGCCTGCGCTCGATCTTGCGCCAGGACCCCGATGTGGTGATGGTGGGGGAAATTCGCGATTCGGAGACGGCGGAGATTGCCATTCGCGCGGCGCTCACCGGCCATCAGGTGTTCAGCACGCTGCACACGAACGATGCCACCGGCGCCGTGACCCGCCTCATCGATATGGGGGTGGAGCCATTCCTGATTTCCTCCTCCCTGGAGGGAGTCCTGGCGCAAAGGCTGGTTCGCAGAATTTGTCCGCACTGCCAGAGGAAGTTGCCCGTGGCTCCGAGTCTGCGGGATAAGTTGGAAGCGTTGGGGGCGCGCCGCTTGGAGGACTCGTACTATATTGGTAAAGGATGTGACGAATGTCGCGGGACCGGTTATCGCGGGCGCGTCGGGATTTTCGAGTTGCTGGTGATTACTCCCGAGTTGCGAGAATTGATCCTCCAGAAACGGTCGAACGCGGAACTCAAAACCACCGCTCAGAAATCCATGATCACGATGCACCAGGATGCCTTGCAAAAGGCTGCCGAGGGCGTCACCTCGTTGGAAGAAATTCTGAGAGTCTCCTCGGGAGACGTGCTGGAATGAGCGCGTTCCGTTACCAGGCGGTTGAGGCAAGCGGCGCGCCCGTCCAGGGCATGATCGAGGCTGATGATCGCAAGACCGCGCTCCAGTTGTTGAGGCAGCGCGGGCTCTTTCCCTCGCTCCTGGAAACTTCAGATGACGTCGGCGAGCAGGCCCGCGCGCCTGGCCGGACGAAAAAACCAGGGGCCGCAAACCTTCATCTTGGTCAGCGCATCCAGCGAAAAGAAATGACGGCGTTCACGCGGGAACTAGGCACGTTGCTGGCCGCGGCCATCCCAATTCCGCAAGCCTTGGAAGGCTTGGGTGAACAGGAGGACAATGCCGCCTTGAAAGCGGTGGTCCTGCAAATCTCCGAATCCGTGCGCAAAGGCGCAGCTCTTTCCGCCGCGATGGAAGAGCATCCCCGGGTCTTCAGCCAATTGTATGCGAGCATGGTCCGCGTTGGGGAAGAGGCCGGCGTCCTGCCAAAGGTGATGACTGACCTGGCCGATTTGCTGGAGCATGAGGATGAGGTTCGGAGTGAAGTCGTGGCGGCGGTTTCTTATCCGGTTTTTGTTTTGGGGTTTGGGGTGCTGACGGTCGGGGTGCTTTTGACTGTCGTTTTGCCCCGGCTTTTCACCATGCTGCAGGAAATGCTTCCCGTCCTACCTCTGCCAACCTTGATTCTCCTGAAAGTCAGCAGTGGCCTGCACCAGTATTGGCCTTGGCTTCTCAGCGCCATGGTGGGACTGACGGTCGGCGGGCGCCGGTATGTGGCTTCTCCGCGAGGCGCGGAATTTTGGGACCAATCCAAGCTGCGCCTGCCCGTGATGGGTCCCGTTTTCCGCGCCGCGGCACTGAGCCGGTTCGCCCGTACGCTGGGCACCCTGGTGCGCAGCGGCGTTTCGCTGCTGCCCGCCTTGAAGATCGTCGAGCAGACCATTGGAAATCGGGTTCTCGGAAAAATGATCGCGCAAGTTGCGGAGGAAACTCGCGGCGGCGATTCCCTGGCCGCTCCGCTCCGCAAGTTGAATATTTTTCCCAAGACCGTAATCCAAATGATCAGCGTCGGAGAAGAGACAGGAAAACTGGATGAAATGTTGCTCAAAGTGGCCGACATCGAAGAACGCCACATGCGGGCGCGAACCAAGGTCATGGTCTCACTGCTGGCGCCGGCGCTGATCCTGGTGGTTGGCGCGTTGGTGGGATTCATGGTGATGGCGCTGTTACTGCCCATTTTCAAAATGAGCCGCGCCATTCACTGAGCGCACTTAACCGCACAAAAACAAAGAGATGAAAATACCATTGCCAAAGCCGACCAGCCGGGGATTCACCATCATTGAAATCATGGTGGTGGTGGTCATTATTGGCATCCTCGCCGCAGCCATCATTCCCCAATTCATGGGAACGACTCACGACGCCAAGGTGAGCACGAGCAAAGCCAACCTCGCCGAACTGGAAGCCGCGCTGGAGCGGTTCAACATTCACATGGATCGTCACCCGACGACGGAAGAAGGATTGAAGGTGTTGACGGAAGCGCCGGCGGGTGAGGAAGGCAAATGGCGCGGTCCCTACATCAAACTGCTCCGCCCCGATCCCTGGGGAAATCCCTTCCAATATCGCATCCCGGGAACGCATCGGACCTCAGGCTTTGATCTTTGGTCGAGGGGCTCCGATGGCGCGGACGGGGGCCAGGGCGAAGCGGTTGACATTGGCAACTGGTGATCATGACGCTGAGGCCCCAAAATGCATTGCGCCGGTCCGGCTTCACATTGATGGAGTTGATGGTGGTGCTGGTGCTCATCGGCATCATGACGGCGATGATTATTCCCGAAATGCAGGGCACCTTTGAAGCAGCCTTGCTCCATTCGACTGGCCGGGAATTGGCGAACGCGTGTGGGATTGCCTACAGCCGCGCCGTAACCGTGCAGCAGCCGCACCGAGTGCGACTGGACAAGCTCACTCATCGCTACGCCATCGAAAGGCGCGTCCCTGGCGGCCACGGACAAAGCGGTTTCGCGCCGGTCCAGGATCTTCCCGGAGCGGCAAGTGGTGGTGCTGTTCCTCGGCGGTGCGGACCGCGACCAACTCGACCCGATCCTCGATGCCTGCGTGGGGGTCTACGTGGACCGGCTCGACGAGGACGGCCAGGTGGACTTCAAGGGCAAGGCCAAGGTCTTCTGCCGCACCTACGCATTCCTCTCGTCGGTGATCCCGTACAGCAACGCCGAGTGGGAGAAGCTCTCGATCTTCCTCGACCTGCTCACGCCCAAGCTGCCCGCACCCAAGGAGGACGACCTCGCCAAGGGCATCCTCGAGGCCATCGACATGGACAGCTACCGCGTCGAGAAGAAGGCGGCGATGGCGATCGCGCTGGCCGATGCGGAGGCCGAGATCGCGCCCGTGCCGACGGATGCGGGCGGCCGCAGACCC
>JANOHH010001014.1:0-2521 GCA_031406395.1 Verrucomicrobiota bacterium
GCCACACCACGACGATGAGCGTTAGGGCGACCAGAAAAGTCACCCCGCCAAGCACCAACCGTTTCAGTTTCAAACTCATGCTGCGTGTTGTCCCAGGTTAGCCTTGGCAGAGCAGGATTTTCGCCAGCCTCCGAAGAAAATCGGGTTCGTCATAAAATGGCTAAAAGCTCCTGTTAAACCTGCGGTATTTCGCGTTCCAACTGAGGGCTGGCGGGGCCAAAAAATCAGGCATTGAACTGCAAATCGTACTATTTCTGGTAAACGCCACCGCACCGAACCAGTTCCTCGAGCGCGGCCCCGGCGGCGCGATCAGCTTCGGCACCCAACCCGCCCGTCACAACCCGGCCCCCTTCATCACGCGCCACCAGCTCAGCGCGTGTAGCTGCCGGTAGCGCTGCCGCAGTTCTTCCACGCCTGGCGGACCTGGCACGAGGCGTCCTTGGGCGTCCTGCACTTGACCTTGGGGGCCAACGTCCACGACGACTTCCGGCGTGATCACCGTCCGGTTGCCGTAGCCAACTTGCGGCTGCGTCGGGTCGAGCAGATTGCGACCAAAGGAATGGTAGGCGAAGCCGGGCGGCGCGTTAAGTTCCACCAGCGTTGGCACGATGTCCACATGACCGCCGGCGATGCATTCGGGCCGGGCCACGCCGCGCAATACCTCCGGGCCATACAACACAAACGGAACGGTCCGTTGGGCGAACAGACTCGGTCGGGGTGCAAATTCCCGGCGCGACCAGTGGTCGCCGGTGATGGCGAACAGTGCGCGCGGGAATTTCTTTTCCGCCGACGCCACGAAATCACCCAAGGCCTGGTCCGCATACCACAAATGCCCCAACACACGCATTGCCTTTGGCGTAAACCCGCGCGCCGCCAGTTTCGGCGCCAGCGTCGCGAGGGGAAAACCCTTGGCCTCGACGTCCACGTTGAACGGGTCGTGATAGGACGTGGTCATGAACATGTCGAACGTTGGGCCCTCGGTCGGTTGCGCCAGGGCAAAGCGGAACAAATCCTCATCCGGCACGCCCCACTCCTCGTCGGCCAACCGTGCCCCCATCTCCGCGCCGCTGTGAACCTCGTCAAAGCCCTGGTCGCGGCAGAAATCCCCCAGCCGCTGCCAGCTCAGGTAGCCGCTGTAAAAAAATCGCGTCCGGTAACCCAGCCGCTTGAAAATCGCCGCGGTTGCCGTGGGCAGGGTTGCTTTCGCAATCGGCTGATAATTTACATGCACCCCCGTTTCCAAAGTGCCGGAGATCATCGCGGCCAGGCTGGCCATGGTGTTGTCGCCGCCAGACACGAAAGCATCGGCGGCAATGCCCGCGCGGCCGAGGGCCGCCAGCCGGTCGGTGATATGCAGGTCTTGGTTTTCCGGGCGCAGTCCCCAAGTATCGAAACTCTCGCTCACGATCAGGAAGATGTGTTGCGCGGGTTTGACTGGCGAACCGGAGGCGATCCGTTTCAAACAATCATCCAGATTCGTCACCGCACCCGGGTTCGGAAACCACGCTTTCGCTGCCGCTCGCACGTCGCCATCCGGGAGGATCAAATTCAGGCCCTGCGCCCGTGCCAAGGTCCGGTGACTGACAATGGCGTAATTGAGCGCTGCGTATGGATTCAACACGAGCTTGTTCAAGAAAGGATCGCGCGTGGCGGCCGCGGCTTTCAACTGGATTGGCCGGCTCGCGAAGGAAGCGCGCAACCCGAACACCAGCAAGACGAGCGTCACCAGCGGCGTCACCCATCGCCCCAAACCAATGGCCAGACGGGAAGGCAACGCGAGCCGATTTAACCCGAAGCGCCCCACGGCCCAGCCCGCCCAAATCAAACCCGCCGTCAACACCACCACGAGAACCGTCAACTGGCCGAGGGGATAACTTTTCCAAACTGTTTGCGCGATGGCGCGGCGATCGTCGAACAGCAACCCGAAAATCCAGTGATTGAACTGGTCGTGGTATTCCTTGAAGTAACCGACATCCACGACGAACACGATCACGGTGATCGACGTGACCAGAACGGCCAGCGTCCAGCGGATGCGGCGATGCCATGGGCCGAGCGGACGAAAGAAAGAAACCAAGGTCGGCACCAAGGTGGGAATCACGGCATAGCTGGCAATGGAAATATCGAAACGCAGCCCGGTAGCAAAACAGCGAACGATCTGGCCGGCGCCGCATTCGTCCGCCAACTGGCCGTGGAACAGCCACAACAACACGGCCCGGAAACCCATCAGCAAGGCCACCATCGCCAGCCACAAGGCCGCGTCAGCCGCCAGATTTCGCAGCGCGAAATCGCCGGGAGTACCGGGTTGCGCGAGGGCGGGCGCCGAAGGGCAGTTTGCGGGCATGGCCAAAACGATCCGAGCGCCGGACGGCTCAGGGTGGCGAGCTGGGTTCGCGCACGCTGATCTGCGGAGCCTGGCGGCGGACCAGGTTTTCCTGGAGCACCTGATTGCATTCCTTCATGCCAATGCGGCTGCGGGCCAGCGAACCGTCCTCCTGTTTCAAGGCGAGCAGCGCGTCTTCGA
>JANOHH010001032.1:0-6345 GCA_031406395.1 Verrucomicrobiota bacterium
CCGCCGAAGCCACCGCCCGGACGCGCTGGACGTTGTCCGGGACGCGGCCCTGAGCCTGCTGTTGGGTTGATATCTGCCACAGTATAATTCTCCGTTACGGGTTAAAATTTGAGCCCGGCCTCGCGCGCGGCATCCGCCAGCGCCTTGACCTTGCCGTGATAAAGTGCGCCCCCGCGATCAAATACAACCGCCGTGATGCCTTTATCCATCGCGGCGCGAGCTGCGGTGCCACCAATCGTTTTGGCGCTCTTCACATTTGCTGCCAGCTTGGCTTCCGCCGCCGCGCCCTTGGCCCGGGTTGAGGCAGCCGCCAGGGTCAGGCCCGCCCGGTCATCAATAAACTGCACATAAATGTGCTGGCCCGTAAAGCAAACGGCCATGCGGGGACGATCCTTAGTGCCGACGACTTTTTTTCGGATGCGCCATTGGCGCAACTGCTTGAGACGATGTTTCTTTTGGGTTTGCATTTTACTCGGGTCGCGGTTTTGGCCGGGACCATGAAATCAATTATTACTGTACGGTCTTGCCTTCCTTGCGCTCGACCTTTTCCCCGACGTAGCGCACGCCCTTGCCTTTGTATGGTTCCGGCGGATAAAACGCGCGAATCTCGGAGGCCACCTTGCCGACCATCTGCTTATCCGGACCTTCGATGGTCACTTTCGTATTTTCCTCCACGGTGACTTTGATCTGATCCGGAATGGCATAGTTGACGGGGTGCGAATACCCGAGGCTAAGATTGACCAGCTTCCCCTGAACGGCGGCTTTGAAACCGACGCCCTGAATCTCCAGTTTTTTGATGAAACCATCACTCACGCCTTTGACCATGTTGTTCACGAGCGCGCGGCTCAGGCCATGCAACGCCCGGGCTTGCGCATCTTCGCCATCGCGGCTGACGACAATCTTGCCGTCCGCCACCTTGAGGCTGGTTCGCTTTGGCAATTCCCAGTCCAGCTTGCCCTTCGGACCGGCGACGTGAACTTTCTGGCCCTTCACCTCCACTTTGACCGTGGCGGGAACGACAATCGGTTGTTTTCCAATGCGCGACATAATTCAGTCCTTACCAGATGTAACAAAGCAATTCGCCGCCGATATTTTTCTTCTTGGCCTGCGTCCCCGTCATCAAACCTTCCGAGGTGGAAACGATGGACACGCCCATGCCGCCCAATACACGCGGAATCTCGGTCGCGCCAACATAACGGCGCAATCCTGGAGTACTCACCCGCTTCAATCCTTCGATGATATTCTTCTTACCCTCGTACTTGAGGCGGATCTTGAGCGTCTTGGGCACTTTGCCCTCCACGGTTACCTCCCCAACGTAGCCTTCCTGCTTCATAATGTGCGCAATGCTTTCCTTGGTGCGCGAATGCGGAAGTTCCACCGCCGGCAGCAGCGCGCGGCTCGCGTTGCGGATGCGGGTCAACATGTCAGAAATCGGATCGATCATAAAATTACCAGCTCGCCTTCACCACTCCAGGAACCAAACCGTTCAGCGCGGCTTCACGGAACGTCATTCGGGAACAACCGAATTTACGCAAGTAACCATGCCGGCGGCCGCTCATCGAGCAGCGATTTACCAGGCGCGTCGGGCTGGCATTGCGGGGCAGCTTCGCGAGTCCCGCGTAGTCACGTTTCGCCTTGAGTTCGGCGCGTTTGGCGGCGAATTTTTTCACCGTTGCCGCCTTGCGCTTGTTGCGCTCCAACCATGATGTCTTGGCCATAAAAGTTTTTGGTTACTTCTCCGCAAACGGAAAGCCCATGTGCTTCAACAAATCCTGCGCCTGGGCATCGCTCGTCACACTCGTGACAATGGTGATATCCATCCCCTGCTGGCGCTTGATTTTGTCCATTTCAATCTCAGGAAAAACGGTTTGATCCGCGACCCCGAACGTATAGTTCCCGCGGCCATCGAACTTACGCGGCGACAAACCGCGAAAGTCACGAATGCGTGGCAGCGTGACCGCCACCAAGCGGTCGAAGAACTCGTACATCGCGTCCTTCCGCAACGTAACGCGGCAACCAATCACCTGCCCCTCGCGCAACTTGAAGTTGGCGATGCTGTGACGCGACTTGCTGATCGCCGGCTTGCGCCCCGTGATCTGGGTCAGATCCTTGGTCGCATCGTCGATCGCCCCTTTTTCAAGCGAAGCGCTCACCCCCATGTTCACCACGATCTTTTCCAATTTGGGGACCTGGTGAACGTTCACGTAATTGTGCTTCGCCTTCAGGGCGGGCACCACCTCATTGACGTACTTGCTGTAAAGTCGGTTTTTCATTTTTTGGCGTCACGGTTTTGGCCGTAACTCAATTCTTAATCTCAATTGTGATCTCGCCCCGGATCAAGCCTTGGCCGACGCAACTCCGCGCTTGGCCACGCGCGCATCAAATTCGGTTGCGCTCATCACATTGGAGATGTGAACGGAGCCTTCCCGTTCAACAATCGCCCCCTGCGGATGTTGCTGGCTTTTCCGGGTGTGGCGCTTGATCATGGCCACGCCCTCGACAATCACGCGGCTCTTCTTGGACAACAAGGTAATGATGCGACCGCGCTTGCCCTTGTCCGAGCCGGCCAGAACCACCACCTCATCGTTTTTCTTGACGTGAAAACTCTTCATAACTTCAAATCACTTCGGGCGCGAGCGAGATAATCTTCATGAACTTCTTTTCGCGCAATTCGCGGGCAACCGGGCCAAAAATGCGTGTTCCTTTTGGATTATTGTCCGCGTCAATCAGCACCACGGCGTTGCTGTCAAAGCGCAAATACGAACCGTCGCTGCGCCGGGTGATCTGCCGCGTGCGCACCACCACCGCATTGTGCACTTCGCCCTTTTTGACCGTGCCGTCGGGCGCAGCGACCTTGATGTGAACTTTGATCACATCGCCAATGCCCGCATAGCGCTGGTTGCGACCGAGCACGCCGATGTTCCAGGCGACTTTGGCCCCGGTATTGTCGGCGACGTCAAGATGAGAACGAATTTGCAGCATAAAATTCCAATCAGGCGACCACGCGTTCCACGCCACTGCTCTTTTCAACCACGGCGACCAGCCGCCAGCGCTTTAACTTGGACAACGGGCGGGTTTCTTCGATGCGCACTTTGTCGCCCACCTTCGCTTCGGCTTTCTCGTCATGCGCGTAAAATTTGCTGTAGGCCGTGACGACTTTTTTGTAGCGCGCATGCGGAAAACGCCGCTCGATCTGCACGACGATGGTCTTGGCCATCTTGTTGGAGATCACCTCGCCGACACGTTCTTTGCGCGTGCCGCGTTTCGTCACCGTTGGATTCTCAGTTTCAGCCATACCAGATAAAATTAAGCCGCTTTATTGCGCAGTTGGGAAACGCGGGTTTCGAGCCGCGCAATGTCCCGCCGCAACGTATGCAACCGCGCCGGCTTTTCCAGTTGCGCGCTTGCCTGCTGCAAACGAAGGTTGAACATTTCCTGCCGCAAGTCCCGGCTCTTGGCCGCTAATTCAACCTGCGTCATGTCTTTGATTTCCGAAAACTTCATAAACTCGATTCCCACTTACGCGGCATGCTGATGCCGTGAAATAAACTTGGTCTTGATCGGCAGTTTGGTTGCCGCCAGGCGCATGCATTCGCGCGCCACCGCCTCGGTCACACCGTCCACTTCAAACAAAACGTTCGCCGGCCGGATGACTGCGACCCAGCCTTCGACTGGCGCTTTGCCCTTACCCATCCGCGTTTCCAAAGGTTTCTTGGTGAAAGATTTTTGCGGGAAAATCCGAATCCAGAGCTTCCCGTGGCGTTTCATCTGGCGGGAAATCGCGACCCGCGCGGACTCGATCTGCTTGGCGTCCATCCAACATCGCTCCAGCGCCATCAATCCATACTCCCCAAACGCCACCGTGCTGCCGCGATAGGCCAAGCCCTTGCGGCTTCCCCGGTGCATTTTCCGAAACTTTACTTTTGCGGGCTGTAAGGCCATATCAAATTTCTCTTCTTAAATTTTAGTTGGCAGCGGCCGGGGCCGGTGCGGCCGCTTTCTGCGGCTTATTCTCACCCTTGCAAATCCAGCACTTGATGCCGATTTTGCCATACATGGTATTGGCTTCGGAGAAGCCGTAATCAATGTTCGCCCGCAAAGTGTGCAACGGAACGCGACCCCAATGGTACTTCTCCACGCGGGCGATTTCCGAACCACCCAAACGTCCGGCACAGCGAATCTTGATGCCGTCCGCACCGAAATCCTTCGCAGTCTGCAAAACTTTCTTCATCGCGCGCCGGAACGACACCCGGCGCTCCAACTGGAGCGCCACGTTTTCCGCGACGAGTTGGGCATCAATCTCCGGAGACTTCACCTCCACGATGTCCACGTAAACTTCCTTGCCCGTCATCTTGCTCAGGTCTTCCTTGAGCTTGTCAATTTCCGAACCCTTGCGGCCGATCACCACGCCCGGGCGGGCCGTGAGAATCGTGATGCGGCAGCGACTGGCCGCGCGCTCAATCAATATCTTCGGCACCGAAGCGCCTTCCAACTTCTTCTTGAGCAAATCGCGGATCTTGCGATCTTCGGCGAGCAAGGTGCCGAATTCCTTTTTGCCGGCATACCACTTGGAACGCCAGTCTTTATTGACCGCGAGGCGAAGGCCGATTGGATTGGTTTTTTGTCCCATACTGATTACTCGTCGGAAACCGTGATTTTGATGTGACAGCGGCGCTTGATGATCGGCCCGGCCGAGCCCCGCGCTTTCGGAGTAAACCGCTTCATGGAAGTCGCCGTGCCCGCCACTGCTTCTTTCACGCGCAACGTCTCCGGCTTCACTTTGTTGTTGTTCTCGGCATTGGCAATCGCCGAGTCGAGGGTCTTGGCGACAAACCGCGCCGACTTGCGCGGCACAACCTTTAATACCGCCTGCGCCTGCAGCGCGGGCAAGCCCTGAATCTGCCGCACCACTTCGCGCATTTTTTGCGCGGACATCGGCACGTTTTTCATGATCGCGTGGACTTGCATAATGCTATTTCGCCTCCGCCTTGGCCGTGTGGGCGCCGTGTTTCTTAAACGTGCGCGTCGGTGAGAATTCACCGAGCCGGTGGCCCACCATGTTTTCCGTCACGAAGACGGGGTTGAAAATTTTGCCGTTATGGACCGTAAACGTAAGCCCCACGAAATCGGGCGTGATCATTGAGCGCCGCGACCAAGTCTTGATTGGTGTTTTTTGATTCGTGCTCTTCGCCTTCAGGATTTTCTCCATCAGGTGACCATCAATAAACGGACCTTTTTTAATCGAACGTCCCATAATCGTTTACTTGTTCTTCATCGGGCGACCATCGCGGCGAACCACGATGAAGCGATTGGAAATTTTCTGCTTGTTCCGGGTACGATACCCCTTGGCCTGCAAACCCCACGGCGAGGTCAACTGTTGCCAGCCGCCGCCGCCTTTGCTCTTGCCCTGGCCACCGCCATTCGGATGGTCCACCGGGTTGCGCGCCACACCGCGGGTAATCGGCCGAATTCCCCGATGCCGCGAGCGCCCCGCTTTGCCGAGCACCACGTTCTCGTGTTCCGTATTTCCCACCTGGCCAATAGTCGCGTAACAATCCTCACTGGCTTTACGGATCTCACCCGAAGGCAATTTGATTTGGGCATAACCCTCATCCCGCGACATCAAGGTCGCCGCACCACCTGCCGAGCGCACCATTTGGCCGCCACGACCAGGCGTAAGTTCAATATTGTGAATCGAGGAAGAGAGCGGAATTGCCTTGAGCGGAAGAGAATTGCCAACCTGCGGGGGGGCCGTCGGCCCACTCATGAGTTTGGCGCCGACAGCAACTCCTACCGGTGCAATGATATACCGCTTTTCGCCATCCTGATATTCCAGCAAGGCGAGCCGCGCTGAGCGCAACGGATCGTATTCGATCGCGGCCACCGTGGCTTCCATGCCATGCTTGTTGCGCTTGAAATCCACGAGGCGGATCTTCTGCTTGTGACCGCCACCGATCCCGCGCGCGGTGCAACGACCAAAGTGGTTGCGGCCGCCGGTTTTTTTGCGAATCTCGACCAGGCTCTTCTCCGGCTTGGACTTCGTGATGTCACTGAAGTCCGCGATCGTAATGTATCGCGTGGACGGCGTTAGCGGTCTAAATGATTTAACTGGCATAAAATCAAAAGTTCCAGAGGAGCTGGCGAACCATCATTCCTGTCCCCGCCGGGGATCAGTTATCGGCCCGCGAATCTGCTGGCCCTTTCAACCTAGGGGCGAAAGGGACGCAGAGAGTAGCAAAGCATCGTCCTCGTGCAACAAGTTTTTTGAAAAAGATTTGATGTCTTAAACCGGCATGTGACAGAGCGTTGGTATTTTGAAACGTTTGTTTGGAACGCTCGTTCGGG
>JANOHH010001055.1:0-3500 GCA_031406395.1 Verrucomicrobiota bacterium
ACGTCACGCCCATCAAAAAAGGCGGCACCACCCCCGAGTCGCTGGATGTGGTGGTCAACTTCGGACCGTTCCCGACCAACCACGCGCCGACGCTTTCCATTTCACCCGCGACAGTTTCACTGGGTTCAAACGTCACGCAGATGTTCACGGCCACGGCCTCCGATTCTGATGGCGACACGCTGGCTTACTATTGGGAGTTCGACGACGCCACGAAATCCGGCGGAACAGATTTCGGGGGACTCAGTGCCGATGCCACTTCCGGCACGCAGGGCGCCCATTCGTGGACGCAAAAGGGCGACTGGTTGGTGCGTTGCACCGTCACGGACATGAAAGGCGGCAGCCGGACAGTTTCCGCCACCGTCACTGTGACCAACGGCAGCAGCGCACCACTCACGATCACCGGCATCGTCACAGATGACGTGGGCAATCCGCTCGAAGGCGCCATCGTGAACAATTACCGTTCCGGCGTCGCCCATGGCTCGGCCAATTTTGCGTGTTCCAGCGCCACCGCTGCTGACGGCAGATACTCGATCGTTGTTCCGAAGAGCAACACCACCTACAAACTGGCGGCCATGTGGCAAGGCTATGCGTTCACTAACTATTCCCTCGGCGGCACTGTCAACGTGACCAGCGCCAGTGTTCCCAACGTGAACTTCGCGCGTGTGCGAACCAACCACATCGTTTCCGGCGGCGTGTATATCGCCGGCCGCGGCTATGACAGCGCGACGCAAGGTACGCTCACGGTCAGCGACGGCACGCAAAGCGTGATCGTCTCCAACGGCGGCTGGCAGTTGAGCGTTGCCGAAGGCGCGCTCGTGACGCTGGCCGCCACGGCGACCAACCCGGCTTACACCGTGTCCTCCGACTTCCCCAAGCCCTACCGCGTCGCGGACGATGCTATCACGCTCAGTTTCTTCGTGGACATCCCCGGAGCAATGCCGTTGACCGGATTCACTTCCAGCGGCACCAACAGCGACGACACCGTGGGCACGGTCGGCATTCCCGTGGTGATGACCCTGCCTGCCGGAATGACGAACTGGCCTGGCTTGCAGTCGTTTCCCTACGCGATTGACAACAGCAGTACGGCCGAATACGGCGTGGACTACAGGATGCATGGCGGAATCGTCAACTTCTACGGCGGCTTTGCTCCCGCGCCGTTCATCATCCCGCTCACCATCATCCCCAACGGTGTCCCCAAGAACAAAACCGTCGTCATCAAACTCGCTGCCGGGAATTCCGTCGCCAACCTCGGCCCAATTACGACCTACACCTACACGATTTCAAATACTTTCCCGGTCATCGCCATCAGCCAGACAAACAACTCGATCAACCTGACATGGGCGAGCACTCCGGCCGCGCACTACACCATCGAGTCAACGCCCAGCCTGAATCCAGCCGTTTGGACGAGTCTGGTGCCACATACAAATCTGCCGGGCGTGGACGGCTGGATGACGCGCAGCATCAACGTCGGGAATGTCACCAACGAGTTTTATCGCATCAAGGTCGAGTGACACGGCCATTGCCGACACCGGCCCACGGCCTGCACGTCGCAAGTGCCTTCCCACCGTCACTCCACCGCTCTCGCGCTCGGAATTTCTACCGCAGGTTTCGGATCGCTCGCCTCACAGCCGCAGGTAAACACGGATCGAATCGGGATTCTTCGGTCGGACAACTTTCCAGAGCCGTGAGCTCCGCCGATTCCATGTGTGACTTCTGCTTGCCCACCCGCCCGACTTGGTCATCATGGCACAACTATGCGCGTGCTGGTGGTTGAAGACGACAAGAAGATCGCGACGTTCGTGGTCAAGGGCCTCAAGCAAAGCGGTTTTGCCGCCGACCACGCTGCGGACGGCGAGGAGGGGCTGTTCATGACAGCGAGCGTGAACTACGACGTGGCCATCGTGGATCTCATGTTGCCCAAGCTCGACGGCTTGAGTCTCATTCAGAAACTCCGCGCCAAAGGCAACCGCGTCCCGGTGTTGATCCTCAGCGCAAAAGCGTCGGTGGAAGATCGCGTGAAGGGGTTGCAGGCCGGCGGCGATGATTACCTGACCAAGCCGTTTGCCTTCTCCGAATTGCTGGCCCGCGTGCAGGCACTGATCCGCCGCGCGGCCCAGACCGCCGAACCGATGAAGCTGGTGGTGGGCGATTTGACCATGGATTTGCTCGCGCGCGACGTGCAGCGCGCCGGCGAAAAAATCGAGCTGCAACCCCGCGAGTTTGCCCTGCTCGAATATCTCATGCGCAGCGCGGGCCGCACGGTTACGAAGACGATGATTCTTGAACATATTTTTGATTACAGCTTTGACCCGCAAACCAACGTCGTGGACGTGCTCATTCACCGGCTCCGCAGCAAGGTGGATAAGGGCCGCGCCATGATCCAAACCATCCGGGGCATTGGCTATGTTCTCCAGCCGGCTTAAACAGCTACGCCGGCGCGTCGGTTTTCGCCTGAGCCTTTGGTTTGTGCTCCTGTTCCTGCTGAGCAACGCGGCGCTGTTTGCGCTCACCTATTACCTGCTGGCAGCGGCAATCCAAAACCGGGAACGAATCGTGTTGAACGTGCAGTTGCAGGAAGCGGCCAGGCACTATGAGCGCGGCGGCAGCGTCGCGGTAAGCGATTGGATGAAACGGCAGCCGGCGAAGATGCAGAAATCGTTGTTCGTTCGGCTAGAGAATGGCGCGAATATCATCGAGCTCTTCAACGTGCCGGAGGACTGGCTGACTTTCCAGGACACGGCCAAGGATTGGGAGAACTACCGGCAGCAAGCCGGCGAAGTCATCCGCATCCCCAAGGATGAAGAAAAAGACCTCGTCCTCGACCACCTGCTGCTGCGTGACGGCTCGCTGCTGCAAATCGGGCGCAGCACGACCAACCGCGAAACACTGTTGGGTTTGTTGCGCGAGAGTTTCCTGCTGGTCGGAGGCGTGACTGTGGTCTTCGGTTTTCTGGCCGGTAACTTTTTCGCCTATGGCGCGATGCGCCCGGTTCGGCAGATTGTGGCCACCGCGCAGGCAATCATCCGCACGGGTCAATTGGATGCCCGCGTGCCCGCGCGCCCTTCCAACGACGAATTCGACGAGCTGGTTCGTCTGTTCAACACCCTGCTCGATCGCAACGAGACCCTCATCCGTGCCATGCGCGAGGCGCTCGACAACGTTGCCCATGATCTGCGCACGCCGCTCACGCGCCTCCGCGGCACGGCGGAGCTGGCGCTGGCCCCCAACACCGATTCGGCGGCGGCGCGCGAGGCGCTGGCCGATTGCGTCGAGGAATCCGAACGCGTGCTCGCCATGTTGAACACGCTGATGGACATCACCGAGGCCGAGGCGGGCATGATGCAACTCCACCGCGCGCCCGTGGACCTCGGTCAGCTCGCCCGCGAAGTGGTGGAGCTTTACCAATATGTCGCCGAGGAGAGAAAGCTAACCCTCCACACGGAATTGCCCGCGCACTGCGAGGCCAACGTGGACCGCAATCGCATCCGACAGGTCTTCGC
>JANOHH010001066.1:0-6179 GCA_031406395.1 Verrucomicrobiota bacterium
CCTTCACTTGGGCCACCGTAATTGCAAGTGCACCCGTGCCACCTCCCCCATGTAATCACCTGTTTGATATTCGACGGCAGCCTTGGTGATGTGTTCCCGGGCCTTTTGATCATCCCCGAGGACTTCGAAATACAAACCGAGATACAGGTGGGCATAGAATAATTGGCGTTGGCGCTGTGCGGGCGTCAAGTTGCCAACGCTGGCCGCTTTCAAAACTTCCTCGGGTTTGATTTTATCCGCGAAGAGCGCATGGACCTCCATCATGGGAACGCGACCATCACCGTTGATCGGAATGAGCGCGGTGCGGGCTTTTTCCACACTGGCCGCGCGCGCGACACAGAGGAAATGCCAGACCGCATTTTCCACGTCGTTGGGATTCACGGTCTGATGCAACTCAAACTGCTTCCGCCCGTCCGCAAAGCGCCCCGCGTAATAAAGCGAAATCCCGCGTTGCCAATGATGCGGCGCTTGCTGCGGCACCAGCGCGAGGAACTGGTCAAAGTCGGTAATCGATTCCTTGATGTGCCCGAGTTTGAAATGTTCGCCACCGCGATGTTGCCAGGCGTCCGGCTGGCGCGGGTCGAACTTGATGACCAGATCATAGTCAACGATGGCTTTGGCCGGCTGGTGGTTTTCCTCGTGAAAACGAGCGCGTAGCAAATAGCCGCGCGGATTCTGCGGCTCGACGTTGATCGCCCGCGTGATCAGCGTTACGGCCTCATCGTTCTTACCCTTGGCGTAAGCGGTTTGGGATTGTCGCTGCAATTCTTCGTAGCTGACCGTTTCAGCGGCGATGCCGATAGTGGCCGTCAAGAAAACTAGAATCGTGAGGGCGAAAATAATTCTCATAAGGGTGTTCCCAATCAGTCGGCGAGACTACCTGCGTTTCACTGCCAAGCCATCATCGTTGGCTGAGATCGCATCCTGCCAGGCCATCGGAATCGTGGCGACACAGACATTGAGGTCGCCCAAGAGGTGCGAGGCAAATACGACTTTTTCGCCCTTACGATCCCAACCCACGTGCGGGTGCTCACCTTTGCCATAGGTGCGGTGGCCGGCGGTGAGCAGATGCGGACGCGTGGTCTTGCCTTCGAAGAGCATGATCTCGCCGTGCCAGTTGTCGGCGGCGATCCATCGCCCGTCGCCGCTGCCGGCCACGTGCCACCAGTTCAAATGCGCAGCGCTTTTGGGAGTCGCCTCCGGCCAGCCGGCACCGGCCCCGGCGATGCGGACTTCGCCCGAGTAAATATTCAGTGCCTTGACGTGCGAGAGTTCCACCGGTTTCTGACCCTTGCCGCCGCAGAATAGCAACTGATCGTTGACCCACCAGGATTCGTGCGTGACGAGTTCGCCTTCCTCGGCCATGTAAACGTTGCGGGGAATTCCATTTCGGATATCCACCACCCACAATCGCTGTCCGCGGCCGGCGTAGTCCTCCGGCCCTTTGGAAGTATGCCTTGGGCCGGCGACATCGCCCGTGGGGCCGCGGCCGCCAGCAAAACTGATCAAGTTGGGATTCGTGCGGCTCCATTGCACGTGCCCACCAAAAGCCGGCTGTTGCGGCAGGCGACAGACTTCGCTGAGCTTACCGGTCTTGACGTTGATCTTGCAGATGGCGGGTCCGCGCGTCGTGTCCGCAAAACCGCTGACCCCGAGCGCCACATATTTCCCATCACAACTCGGATTGAGTGACGTGCAGGGGCCGCCGTCCGTCAGGGTGCAGAGCACGCGTTCGGTGGCAGTGACGCGCGAAGGCCGCGTTGCCGGGGCAGGGGACGGCTCGATGGCCAGCTTGATCTCCACTATGGAGCGTCCGCGCACGGCGAAAAAAGAGTTGCCTTTGGCGGCCGCAGTGGCCCCGCTCAAACCGCCTTGCGGCGTGGTGAGGCGGATCAGTTCTCCCGTCGCAGTTACATAACCCATCAAGCCGCCGTTCGTGCGGGACGAGTTGAAGAGAATTACCGACTCGTCAGCCAGCCAGGAATACTCGTGGAAATAGAGGTTCGCGTCATTCCCTGGGACGGTGGTCAGGAAGAGCAACTCGGCCCCGGTCTTGGGATCCATCATCCGCCGGTGTTCGGGCGGGTGGATTTCCAGCGGGTAGGAAGTCTCGGCCGCTAGGGTGGAATTCGCTATCAATGGGAGTGCCGTTGCGAGAAGGAAGCCCCGAAGTTGATTAAGGTTGGCTAGGCGGTTTACAGACGAGGATTTCATGCTTGTAGTTTTTCGTGGTCAGCTTCGCCAGCTTGCTAAGCCATGAATGGAGAAGCAGACACCGGTGAGTTTTACTTTAACCGGTCCAGAATGGAAAATGAATTTCGCGCCGAAGTGGCTAGGGCGTACGTTTCACAATTGTCATTGAGAGCGAAGTGCAGGTTTGGTGGTGGTTTTCGCGCTGCGAAAACCAGCGCCGCGTGCAGCGGCGCAACTCTTGGTATCGCGACACGATTTACCGCCTTGCTCCCGCCCGCTCTGCGCGGGCGGAGTTCTCGCAGCGCGAGAACTTCCACCCTCCGGAAGCTGTTTTCGCGATACACACGCTTTCCAGTCGCAAGCATCAGCGCCGTCAGGGCGACTCGACCGTCAACCAAGTCCGTCCGCTCGCGGGAACTTTCACTGGCACACGCACGGCTGACGCGCGGTCCAATTTGTAGCGCTTCGGCTTGCCGTCCGCTATTCGAATCAGAGCGGTATTGGTCAAGCCCGTGTAGTAGAGCGGCAGCGTGATCTCACGCTCGACGGCGACGTTGAGCGGGTTGTGAATCATCACCAGGGCGCGTTGCTTGAGGTGCGAGTTCACATGCAGCAAGTAATCAATGTCGCGGCCATCCGCCCGGCGACCGTGAATGATGTCACTCTCCAGAATTCCCCGACGGTCCTTGAACCAGGTTACCCATTTTTTGACGAGTGCCTTGGTTTCGTCAGAATCGTACAGCCGGGGGCCGCGCCAGCAGGCTTGCACCCCGGCGCCGAAGTTATTGGCCAGATGGCCCTCGTAAGCGTCCAAGTGTTCGCGCAATGGCTCGATCGTCGCGGCGGCGCCGCCGCCCTGGTATTCCGTCAGCGGCACAAACATCCAGCCGGCGGTTTGCGGCTTGGTCCAGGTGCCGTCAAAAATGTTTTGCCGCGCATGAATGAGTTGTTGTGCCCGGGGCAGTGACCAGTTCTCTTCCCGATAGCCCATCGCCGTCTTGTTGCCACCGGCGAAGAAATAGTAATCGGGCTGGTTGATGTAAATCCCATGCTCGCGACACCAGATGTAGAGGTCGGCGCTCATCCGCCAGTTCACCCATTGTGAATCGGCCTCCCCATGATGGCCGGGGTGATTGGTCGAGGCGCAAATATCGCCGGGATACGGTCCGTCATGTTCGAGCAGGTCCAGTCCCGTCTGCGCCAGGAAGTTGGTAAGCTTGCGCAGGTAGTTTGTGCCCCACACGCTGCCGAAGCAGGGGGCGTTGCCAAAGGTCGCGCCGCCCGGTTTGCCGGTCTTGGGGTTGA
The DNA here is from genome assembly GCA_031406395.1 of Verrucomicrobiota bacterium. Taxonomy (GTDB): domain Bacteria; phylum Verrucomicrobiota; class Verrucomicrobiia; order Limisphaerales; family JADLHS01; genus JADLHS01. Next base: position 3,499 of record JANOHH010001066.1, read on the forward strand.
CTACGTCGTTGGCGTCATCAATGCGCCGGCTGCTGAAGAGCGAGTAAGCGCCAACTTCGATGCCTTTGCGATGCGCGTAATCCACGTCGGCTTTCACTTTGGCGATGTAATCCGGGTCCTCCTTCTCCACGTCCAGCCCGCTGCCGAAGGTGTAAATGATCATTTCAAAGCCAACCTCGGCGCACTGATCCACCGCGCTGCGGAAGGATTTCGAATCCGCGTTGCGGACGTGCATCATCACCGGGCTTTCCGTGGACCACGGCGCCAGGGCGCGATGAGCGCGGCGGATAAACAAGCCTTGGCGCTCGCGTTCAGTCGAGTCTTGCACCACCAGCCACGTGCGGAAACTGGTGAAGGTCTCGCCGGGCGCCAAGCGTACGCCAGGTCCAATCGGTGGTTCGCAAACCAGCAGACACGGTGTCTTGAGGGCATAGCTCACCTGCGTCTTGAATTCCGGATCGGTGCGCCAGGACGCCACTTGATTGCCCGTCACCACGTCCATGCCCTTGAACATGTAGTCGCTGAGCACGTTGATCGCCGGCGTGCGCCACGCTGTGTCCGTGCGTTCATCCACTGCCGACTCAGCTTCCACGATGGCAAGCCGCTCGCTCGCGAAACGATCGAGCGTGATGGTGCGCGACGTGCCATTGCTGACAGTCAGCCACTTGCCCAGTACCGGCAGGCCGTCGTAAAGCTCGTGATGAACCGTGACCGTGATGTCGCGCGTCGATTCGTTCGGACCGCGGAAACTGAGCGCGAGGGTTGCGCCGGGCGGCGGCCACGGCAGAGCGGCACTGTGGCGTTTGCGTTTCCAGGCGAAGGGCGCTTCCGGTTTGCCCGTGGTGTAGCTGACAAAGTGAAATGTGCCAGGATCGTTGGTGAGTTTGGCTGTCCATTCCGGAAGCAGGTAGGCGCGATCCGGCTGGCCCCGCAGACCGCCGACCTTGAATTCCTGACCGTCAATTGTCACGGTGGCCTCCGGCTCGACGGCCCGGAGCATCGCGGCGCCGGCCATCCCATTATCGAGGCCGACGGTGGCCGCATTGGGGGCTAACTTGAAGGTGCGCCGGAGCAGACCGTTTTGCAGCACGAGCTCGTCGCTGGCTTCACCGCGGAACACGCCCGCCGTGAACGAACTCGCGTCGAGCAACCAATCGGTTCGGGTTGCCAGCAAACCCGCGGTTGCGGTAGGGAGTTTTGGCAATGCGGAGTCTTGAGCGCAGCTGGGTGACGCACCAAGGCTCAGTAGCAAAAATATCGTCGGAAGCGAAGCGTGGCTTGGTTTCATATTTAGAAGCATAGATCCATTGCTCACTGATGCTCCTTCATCCCTTGCCCCGGCGTCAAGGATTCGCAGGCCGCGAGGTTGTCTCAACAGACTCCGAGCGTGCCCGTCAACCGCAGATATCAACCTTTTGGAGGGCTTTCGTGCAACCATGGCTCAGTGGTCTGCGGCCATTTTTTGGGAGAACGGTGACAATCAGTATCCCTGCCGGGCCGAGATTAACGCCACGCTCAAGGTCCGAAATCCGACTTAATGCGATGAGTCGCCGTGGGACCAATACCGTGCGGAACTTTCAAAGCTTTCGTAACCACGAACACGTCCTTTTTGACCTAGCCGCGAATGAGAAAATACTTTCATGGCTACAATTGTTTTTTGTTGACTCTGGGGACAATTCGCGCAGTAATGAGTTACATCCAGCACCAATAACTCGAGCGCTGGACAAAACGCAAACAAACATACTTAGCCATGAAACCATTACCCACTCCTCAATCCGCAACCCGAAAATATTTCTCGCGGCTCGCACCGATTGCAATGTGCAGTCTTGCTATGGTCAGCGCACAGGCTCAACCCATTAAATGGGGGCTGACGCTCACCAACATCAACAACCCCATCCCCACGACGGTGGTGACCAACGGCGATGGTTCCATTTCGATCACTGCCGGTGGGGGTGATACCTATGCCGATCCAGGCCAACCCTACTCCTTCGCCTACGCTTACCAGCAGGTCACGGGGGATTTTGATATTCGTGTCCGCGTCCTGGGCGTCGAGGTTACCGACCCGTTGGCCCCGGGCGCTGATTCCGCAAAAGGGGCATTGATGGTTCGCACATCACTGGATCCCGTCCTTTCGGCCGATTTCCAGATCAATGCCACGCCGCTGGCGCCGGCTGGCCGGGATGGCGAAATCGAGTGTATCGGTAGAATGAATCCGGACGGCACCACTGATGATCTTCCCGGGCGCATGCAGAAATATGGCGGTGATTCCACCGTCGCGGGGTATGCGACCTATCCGGACTGTTGGCTGCGCATCCAGCGCTCGGGCGAAAAGTTGATGAGTTATTTCGCCACGACGAACACCACGGATTTCCCCGGTGGTTATAATCCTGGCAGCACCAACGGTTGGCAACTGATGTGCGTAATTCACGCCGGAACGAATTTCCCCAAGACGCTTTACGTCGGCTTGAGCACCGTGGCGCACAATGGCGACATCAACAACGCCGTGCAAAAGGTTACCTCCACGTACGACAGTTACGGCTCGACGCCGACGCCGCCCAGCACTCCCTCGGCGAGCGGGGTTGCGGTGGCTGCCGGCAACGCTCCCGGCCCGTTCCCGAACCAGAAGGTGCTCGCAGCCAACTTTGATGCTGCGCTGCCCGCAGACGGTCTGGGTTATCCGG
>JANOHH010001069.1:0-1743 GCA_031406395.1 Verrucomicrobiota bacterium
ATACGCCTCGTCAAACCGCGTCTGAAACAACGTCGGCGCCACGGACGGTAAGGCCGGCTGCGGTGAGCGCGGGGTGGCGAAGGCTGAGCGGAAGACGAGAACTTCAAAAGAGGCGGCAATGACCAGTCCAACCAGAATGCTCCTGTGCTTTTTCATAGCGTGCCCATAGGTTACCGACGGATTTGTTGGCCGAGGAAGCCGCCCAAACCACAGCGATAGGCTCCGGCCAGCAGGAGAAAACTGTTGGATCTGCACCTGGGACCCGCTCCGCCGATCTTGGCAGTTGTTCCTCGTTTCTTGCCCGAGAAAAACTGGCGAAGAAAGCTGCTCTGCACTCCAACTCGCTTGGCATATTTGGACGCGGGGAGAAGCTCATTTCGATTCAGGCACGGCTTCGCATTGCCGTGGCGGTCAAGCTATCAATCCGCGATTCCTTTCGCGGAGTTTAACCCTTCAACCGTTTACTTCTTCTCACCACTGGCCGCCTTGCGTTCGGTCAGTTGGCGGATGAGATATTTATCCTCGGTGGCCTGCTGCCACGCGGAGAACCACAGATCCCCCAGCATTTGGCCCCCTTGCACGAGTTGACGCTCAAGAAACGCCCGGCCCTCGCCTGCCTTTTCATTCTCCGGCGCCAGTTTCATCTCCCGCTCCAACTGGTAAAGCGGCTCGACCTGCTGATGCGTCTGACCGAGATACGCCATCACTTGCCGGAACAAATCATCCGGCTTCAGCGGATCTCCCACGATGGTCGCCGGGCGAATTTTTCTCAACAGCGGTGTGAGGGTTATGCCGCCGGTCTGCTTGAAAAAGCCACCGTCAATCCATGCGTGGAAACTGGCGTCCGTCGTGTAGCCCTTCGGGTTTTCGCCCACCCACCCATGATGATGCCGCGTCACATGCAGCGGTTGTGCGCAATCGCCGACGAAGTGACCCATCACACCCATGACATAAATAAGGTTGGCCTGGGCATTGGCGATTTCCTCCGGCGTGCCACCGTAATTCTGGTACGCCTTGAGATAGGAAAAGCCCGAACGCAGTTTGCCGCAATATTCCGTGATGGCGTAGGGCGCAAAACCAATCAGTTCGCGCGTGCGATCCCGGTTCTTCAACGGGTCAATGGGAGCAAATTGCTCCGGATGCGCGGCGCGGGCGAGGGCCAGTCGGGCCGCCAAGTCATATCGCAAACTTGGTACGGTTTCGGACGTCAGGCCATAATCGGCCAGTTCCTCCAAATCCAGATAATGATCCGGCCCGTTGTAGTGCATGAGCGATGGGTCATCCGAAATGTTGCGCCAGCGGTCGGGCTCGCCGCCGAGGAACGCAATGCGTTCGCGCGCGGCGGGCGTCTTCACAAAGGCCGGGAAATTGGCCGGCAACGCGGCGAGCGCAAGCTGGTTAACCGTCCGGTGACCTTCGTAATCCCAGGCGCCGGCGAATAGTGGGGCAAAAGCCACCAGCAAAGTCAGCACGGCGACGGGGATGATTCTAATTCTCATGGCATCCATAAATCCACCTTCGGACACTGTAACGATGGGGTAGGAAAAGAAAAATTCAAATCGCACGGCACGGGAAGCGCGGGCCGGAGAATGACCCGCCAAGAAATTCGTGACCGCGTCCGCTTGTCCTGATTGAATGCTGCCTGTGACAATCATCACGGACAAGCACTGCACCAGCTACCACAACCCGGGTCATCCCGAACGGCCGACACGCATTACGTTGACGCAGGAAATGCTGCACGAC
>JANOHH010001075.1:0-2700 GCA_031406395.1 Verrucomicrobiota bacterium
GCGGCCTCCGGGTGTGCGATGACCTTTCGCGCCACTTTGACTTGCACTTGTTCAACACCCCGCACGCCAGCAAATCGGTAATCCGACTTAAGTTCAGCGCCGGCGAGGTGAATTCCAACCGCATCCGCACCGCTGAGGAAACGGAGGTTTTGCGCGCCCACGGTACTTGCATCCAGGTCTTCCAGCTCCAGGGCAACCTCGTCCTTTCCACCGCCGAGGTCGTGGTGTATGACGTGATGTCAGCGTTCCCCGGCCTGGAAGCGGTGATTCTCGACTTCAAGCATGTGCTATCGATCAACGAAAGCGCCAGCCGGCTGTTGTACCAGCTGCTGCTCAAGCTCCAAGAGCAAGGCCGACAAATCGTTTTTACGAACATTGCGCGCGCGTCGCAGCTGCGGCGTTACATGAAGCTGAAGTTAGTCGAGCAGTGCGATAAGATTTTCCTGACTTTTGACGACAACGACACCGCGCTCGAATGGTGCGAAAACCGCCTGCTGACCAGGAAAATTGCCGTTCGGGTTGCCGAGCAAACCGTTGGGGCGGCGGATTATGAATTGTTAGCGGGCCTCAGCGCGAACGAAGTCGCCGCCATGCAGGCGTTGCTTGAACGCCGCAATTTCCGGCCGGGCGAAGTGATTGTACCTTGCGGAGCGCCGGCGGGAGAGCTGTACTTCCTGGCCCGTGGCTGCGCGAGTGCCACGCTCACGCGGGGCCATGGCGCGCTAAAGCGGTTGGGCAACTTCTCGCCCGGAATGGCCTTTGGCGAGATGGCAATCCTGGATCGTTCGCCGCGCTCGGCGGCAGTGACCGCGGATACGGAGGTCGAATGTGATCTGCTGAAACTGGATGATTTTGAGAAGTTGGGCGAAACCCATCCGCGCATCAAGCTGATGTTGCTGCGCAATCTGGCCTTGGGCCTTTCTCGGAATCTGCGGAAAAGAAACCAGGAATTCAGTGTGTTCGATTACTAAGCGCCCGGATTAATTATTACCGCGTCATCGGACAAATCAACCTGCCGGGCATCGGCGAAGAATCGAATCTGCCACCCGCCAAGATTTGTCCATCCTGTTCCACAGCCCGTTTCACCTTTTTCACCCCTTCGTGTTCGCGCGCTCGCGACCAATGCTTTACTTCAATCTTCAGGAGAAGTAATAACAGCGCAATGATTTGGACGTTCCCAGACCGAGTGCTATCCGGGCGATGCTGTCTGATTCTCCTTGCCTTGCTCGGCGTGACCGCTGGAGCGGGTGGAGCGCTCGCCGATGCTCGTGCCCTGGTCACTCAAGGGCAGACCGCGTTTCAAAAGGGTGCGTTCAGCCAGGCGGCGGCGGACTGGCAAAAGGCGATCGAGTCTTTCCGGAAGCAAGGAAACACCAATGAAGAAATTGCAACCTCGATCTCCCTTGCCAGTGCCTACCAATCCATTGGCCAACAACGGCGAGCGGTGCAAATTCTGGAAGTCACCCTCGCGCTGGCGGAGAAGACCGGTGATCGATCGCGCGTGACTTTGGTCCGGAGCAAACTCGGCGCGGCGCTGCTCATGACCCTCGAAACCGAACGCGCCGCTGCGCTTTTGAGTGAGGCTTTATTGGCCGCGAGGGCCGATCAGGATTCGGTGCTCGCGGCGGCCATTCTTAATGACCTGGGAAATCTTTTGGCCACTCAGCAAAAAATTTCGGAAGCGTTGACAGTCTTCGAAGAAAGTGCCGCCCTGGCCCGGCAAACCAGCAATTCCTGGCTCACCGCCCAAGCGCTCTGCAATGCCGCGGCGACGGCGGCGCGGGCGGGCGAATATGCAAGAGCTGACGACTTCAATACCCAGGCCCTGCGGGAAATTGGGGGGCTTGCTGCTTCGCACGCCCAAGCATTCCTGCTGCTTAACGCCGGACAGACGGATCGCCAGATCAAACTGACCAATGCCCAGCCGGCCCATCGCTTTACGCTGCGAGCCCATCACTCTCTCCAGCAAGCTTTGGAAGTGGGTGAGAAGATCAAGGATCGCCTGATCGAAACCTATGCGCTCGGATATTTGGGACAGCTTTACGAACAAGATCGGCAACCCGAGGCTGCTTTGACGCTTACCCGGCGCGCCGTTTTCGCCGCCCAACAGGCGCAACTGCCAGAGGCTTTGTATCGTTGGGAATGGCAGACCGGCCGGCTGCTGCGGACCCGCGGAGATATTGAACCGGCGATTGCAGCCTACCGGCGCGCTGTCCAAACGTTGCAGCCTATCCGGAGCGATGTTTCGCTCGGCCATGGCAATGCCGCCGCGCGCCTGTCGTTCCGCGAATCCGAGGGGCCGCTCTTCTTTGAGCTGGCGGATTTGCTGTTGCAGCAAGCCAAATCCGCCACCGATCCAAAACGGGAGCAGGAGCTTCTCCTGGAGGCTCGGGATACGGTGGAGCACCTCAAGACGGTTGAGCTCGAAGACTATTTTTGTGACGATTGCGTGGACGTCCAGCGCGGCCGGACGCGGGCGCTGACCCTTCATCATGCTGGCGGTGCTGTTCCGCGGCATCGAGAACTTCAAGATGTTCGACTTGGTGAACCTGCTGACCAACGGCGGGCCGGGCTCGACCACCGAGGTGGTCTCGATCACGCTCAAGCGCGAGGCCTTCGAGAAGTGGCGCACGGGCTATTCGTCGGCGCTGGCGATCATTCTGTTCGTCGCAGTGTTCGGTTTGGCGAACATCTATGTCA
>JANOHH010001097.1:0-1110 GCA_031406395.1 Verrucomicrobiota bacterium
GTCGCGTCGATGCCGAGTTTGCGGCCGGGAGCTGGTTGCTGGTTCATCTTTTAGAGTTGAGAGTTCAAGTCAGCTACTGCCACCACGAGGTGCTCGGCAAGCCTCGTCTGCGGTAGGGTCGCATCCCACTGAGACTGTGAAAAATATGGGACGCTGTGGAAAGCTTCCCTACCACCGTTGGCATGATTTTGCAGGCTTGCATCGGGTCGGTCTTGCGGATGCTCACGAAGACAAGCCTGAAGCCAAAAATCGTCGGTGCAAATGCAAATTTTCATTACGGCAGGGATCCATGTTCTGGGAACGCCGCGCCCAAAGGCGACAAAGTCCGACGGTGGTCGGCGGCTTTCCCGGTCTGAATATGAAACCGCCAGGCCAGTCCGAGCGCGGCCGCCCCCAGGCCGCCGGCCAGGCCAATCCAGATGCCCACCGCGCCACGTTGGCCGGGGAACGCCAACGCCGCGCCCACCGGCACGGCGAGCACCCAATACGCCAGCACGGCAATTACCGCCGGCACCCGCACATCGCCCAAGCCCCGCAGCGCCGAGATGGAAACCACCTGAATGCCGTCGGCCATTTGAAACACGGCCGCCACAATGAGCAGTTGTGCCGTCAGGCTTACAACGGTCGGCGAGGTGATGAACAACCCGGCGATCGGTTTGCCCGCGATCATCAGCCCCAAGCCAAATACACCCATCATCCCGGCGGCAAGACTAACCCCGCCAAAACCAATCCGCCGCATCCGGGCATATTGGGCCGCGCCGTAAGCGTGACCGACCCGAATGCAAACGGCCGTTCCGATGCCCAAACTGCACATGAACGTCAGGGCCGCACAGGTAATCGCAATTTGATGCGCCGCGATGGCGTCCGCGCTGATCCAGCCCATCATGAGGGCCGCGAACACGAACGCGCTGACCTCGAAAAAATGTTGCCCCGCGACCGGCCAGCCGAGATTCAGCAGCCGCCGAAAGCGTTCGCGGCTCAGCGCCGCCCGCCAGCGCACGGGTTGAAACCCCCGCAAGGCTGGCGCGCGCACAACGTAAACCAGGAGCACGAGCGCCATCACCGCGCGCGCGATCACCGTCGCCCAACCCGCGCCGGTCAATCCCAGCG
>JANOHH010000920.1:0-1946 GCA_031406395.1 Verrucomicrobiota bacterium
GCTTTGGATTCCGGCCCGCCCGGCAATGCCCCGGATGCGGACAACAACGCGAAGCTGCTGCGTTTGCTCAAAGATGTTCCAATGGAAAAGCGCACCGCCCGCTTTCGCTGCGTGCTGGCGCTGATTGCGATCACCCCGCACTCCGCACTCCACACTCCGCAATTGTTCGAGGGCACGTGCGAAGGGCGGATTCTTTTTGCGGCGAGCGGGCGAGGCGGCTTCGGTTACGATCCGCTTTTTGTGCCGATAGGTTTCGAGGTGTCGTTTGCGGAACTGGGGGAGGCGGCAAAAAATCGGATCAGCCACCGGGCGCGGGCGTTGGCAAAGCTCAAGGCACACTTCACCGCAATGGCGTGATCAACGTTTCAAGCGGAAGAATACATTGCTGCCAGTCGTGAGATTGGTGACGACCGTTTCATAACCCACCAGACTGGGAAAGTTGGTTGCCGTCGTCCAATTGCTCGTGGCGAGATTGGTGTGGGATTGCAGCTGATACTCCGTCGCCCAAGCCGGCCAGCGCAGGACGTTGCTGGTGCCTGTGCGCGTCAGGCTGACGCTGGGTTGAACGTAGGCGGTGGAAAGCACGTTAGTCTCCGCGCCTACTGTGCTCTGAATGGTGACATAAATAGGATAATGACCGGAGTTGGTGTAGGCGTGTGTGCCGCGAACTTCCTTGCGTCCGCCGAAGTTCGTCAAGATGACGCCGCTGCTGGTGGCGTTATCGCCCCAATTTATGGATGCAGTGAAGTTGTTGGTAAGGCTGTTCGGAACACCGTTCGTAAATGTGGCAAGAATTTGGTTTGTAAATCCAACGGCAGGACGCGCTACGAGATTTGTTCCAAGCGCAGAAAGTGCCGTGTCCCCAAAAACGAACCGGTATTTCTGCCAATCGTATGGAGGCCATTGACTCTGGGGGTAGAACTGGAAATACGTATACCAATCAGGGCTGGCACTTACCACCACCAGATAGTCAACTACTCCGACGAAATTGCTGTTAGGAATAATCCCCATCTGTAACTGGCCGTAAACGACACTGAATACGCTGTTAGAAGCGGAATTACTATATGCGAGTGGGTACCAGTAATAGGCAGAACCTTCCAGGTCCAAGGCCGCAACAAAATTGGTCAGCCGACCATTAATCACCGTCACTCGATTCGTAATGGTTTCCGGATAAAGTATCGGCTGCTCATTGTTCGCATCCGCCACAGTCGTCGCCACAAACGTATTTGTCACTCGCCCGCCAGCCAAACCGTCGTCGGCGATGACTTGAATCGTTCCGGAGACGCCTGCGAAGTTTGTTCCGGTCAACGTGATGACGGTATCCGTGTAATTCGTCACCAGCGAGGCGCGGGTGATGATGACATCAGCCAGCGGACGGTCGTTCCCGTTTCGCGGAGTGTTGATAACGTTTGAGACCACGTTGAAGCCCCGCAACAACTGACCGAACAGTGTGTACCCAAAATCCAGAAATCGCTGGGGTCCCAGCGTGATGAAGAATTGCGAACCATCCGTGTCCTTGCCGGAGTTGGCGAGCGCCAGTTGTCCGCTACCCGAAAAGATGGCGCGCGGATGGAATTCATCATCGTACCGGAATACCGGGCCGCCGCTCCCGTTGGTGGCTGGATCGCCGCCTTGGATCATGAAGCCGGGGATGACGCGATGAAAGATCGTGTTGCTGTTGTAAAATCCCGAGCAACTAAAGCCTGTGAACACGTCCACCGAGCGGGGTGCGCGATCCCGGAACAGCATCAGCGTCAGGTCGCCGACGTTCGTGACCGTGGCCAGTCCGCCGCGGAACGGAGTTTGGAATGCCCCCGGGGCAAGCGAAGGGGCGGCTTGCGTCACCGACATTTTCCAGAACGGGTTATTGGTGTGCTGTTCGATCGCGATCCGGTTGGTGCTGCTCGTGAAGGTGTAAGTCAGCGGCCGGCCACTGGGCGAGGTAG
>JANOHH010001158.1:0-6530 GCA_031406395.1 Verrucomicrobiota bacterium
GCCGCGCGGCGCGGGCGGCGCGATGCCCTGATACTTCGCCACGTATTCTCACCAGCGTGGGTTCAACTGATCGGCCGGCAGGTTGCCTTCGTAAAAATCCCGCTCCCACGAGGCCATCACGCCGGCGGACCAGGGAATGAAGACGACCTTGTCGAGCGCGTCGTTCAAGAGCCATTGAATCTCGTCGAACTTTTGGTCCGGCTGGATCAGGCCGAGCTGGCGCAAATAGGGCAATTGCGCCGGCGCGGTGGCGAGCGCTTCGGCCATGGCTTCGTGCATGGCGGGGCTGGCGCCGTCGCGTAATACGAACGGCACTTCGGGCCGGGCGTAGCTTAGATCGTAGAACACGTGGCCCAGCTCGTGATGAGACGTGTTGAACCAGGAGGCATCCGGTTTCACGTTCATCAGCGAGCGAACGTCGTTTTGCAGGTCAAGGTGCCAGGCGGAAGCGTGCGTGTTCTTTTTGCGCTTGGAATTGGTGGGCAATTCGTAGAGGTCGGACTTGACCCAGAAGTTCGCGGGCACCTGCGGCAGGCCGATGGATTCACCGTAGGTCACCGCCCGCTGCACGATCCATTCTGGCGATTTGTCCTTGAAGAGTGGATCCAGATCCACGCTGTCCACCAGCCCGGGCCATTCCTGACCCCAGCGATTGCCGATCCAGTGCGCGGGGATCAATCTCGGCACGGGCTGGCCGAAGCGTTCAGCGAGTTTGTATTTCGCCCAGCAATGCAGCTGCTCGTAAAGCGGCCGGGTGTCTTGCACAAGGCTGTCCGTCAACTTTTTCATCTCCGCCACGGTCATGTCAGAAAAAGCCGCCCGTAAGCCGAAGTAGGAACTAAAACCCATTTCCTTGGCCACTTGATTGCGGAGGTCGCGTAGGTTTAGCAGGCCGGCCTGCAACGCTGCGCCGGATTCTTTCGAAGCCTGCCAGACCGCGAGTCGTTCGTCGAGATTCGTCGAGGAATTCAGAATCTCATCAATCTTGTTCGCCGTGAGCGGTTCGATTTTTGTCCCGCCGGGCGGCGTCCATTTGAATTCAAATCCGTCCAGGGTCGCGCTTTGCCGGCCTTCCGCGGTGACGCGCGCATTCACGACATCGGGAATCGTGCCAGGCGAACCGGCGGCGAGCAGCAGCACGCGCTTGAGTTGGCGGATCGTGAGGGGATCCAGTTTGTTCGTGTGCTGGAGCAGCGCGCGGGCTTGCTCGATGATCCACGGATTGCCCAGATATGCGGCTTGCGCCTTTTCGGCGCCGATGCGCTGGCCGGTATGTTCGTCCGTCACATCGGTCACGGCCGACCACGCGGCGTCACTGGCCACGGTGTAGAGTGTTTGATAGGTGCGGTTGTAGGTGTCGAGAAACGCCCTTGCTTCCGCAGCGGTCGCATCGGGCTTCGCAAATGCCGTTCCTGAAAACAGGAACAGGGGAAGGATGACGAGGACGAGACGGAGTGGGTTGGGTATTTTCATGGCAAATCAATTGGTTCAAACCGTGGGCCGACGGCGGGCAAGCAGCCATTCCCGACCGACCGCGTAGAGCAGCACGGTCAACGCTGCGAACGGAATCAGCGACAGGATATCAGAATTCGGTCCGGCGAAAAATGCATTCCCTGCCTCCGCCCATTTTGCGATGCGGGTGTCCACCGCCGGCAGCGCACCGGCGAGAAACGCGATGATGATGCCGGCAATCGCGCCGCCGGCGATGTAGCCACTCGCCAGCAGCACCCCAGGGCTTTTGTCGCCTTCGGCCGTGAGTTCGGCTTCGGTGAGTTGATGGTCGCGCAATTTGTGGCGGATGCGGCGATCCACCAGCCAACGCACCAATCCGCCGACGAAGATGGGTGCTGAACTTGAGATGGGAACATAAACTCCCACCGCAAACGCCAGCGATGAAATGCCGCACAATTCAAGCGTCACCGAAATCATCACTCCAAATAACACGAGCGCCCACGGTAATTTACGGTCGAGGATGCCCTTGATGATGTAACTCATGAGCACGGCCTTGGGGGCTTCGAATTTCTTCACCTCGGTGCCGTCGGCGCGTTTGGTGTAGGTGCCGTTGATGCCCGGATCGACCAGCCAAACCACCGCGCCCGCGGCGTCCACGAGATATTTTCCCGCCGGCCCGCCTACATCATCGGTTTTTTGCCAGACCTTGAAAGTCGCCGGGTTGTCTTTGAATTGGGAACGGGGCAGGGATTCCGTCTGCTCCAGTTTCAGGTTCGCCGGCACGTGCAAGCCAGGCGCGGCTTGGGCAGCGGGGACGTAAACCGACTTTACATTGTTCAACCCGAGCAGAATAGGCCCGAGCACGAGCGCGCTCACCGTGGCTCCGATGAGGATGGCGATTTGTTGAAACCTCGGCGTCGCCCCCAGCAGAAAGCCCGTCTTCAAGTCCTGCGAAGTCGTGCCGCCGTTTGACGCTGCGATGCACACAATGCCACCCACTGACAGAGCGGTGACGTAATAAGTTCCGCCCGTCCAGCCGACGATGAGGAAAGCCAGGCAGGTCAACAACAACGTCGCCACGGTCATGCCGGAGATGGGGTTGGACGACGAGCCAATTTCGCCGGTGAGGCGGGAGGAAACCGTGACGAAGATAAAACCAAATACGACGATCAGAATGGCCCCCAGCCAGTTCATGTGCAGCGTCCCGGCTGCCATGATGACGATGATGAGCATCACCACGCCGATCGCGACGAGCTTCATCGAGAGATCGCGCTCGGTCCGCAAGATCGACGCATGCGCCGAGGCGGCGGTGCGGAAATCCGACAGGCCCGAGCGGATGCCATGCAGAATCGTCGGCAGCGAGCGCACGAGGCTGATGATGCCGCCCGCGGCCACCGCGCCCGCGCCGATGTAGAGAATGTATTGCCCCCGGATTTCGCCCGGGCCCATCGCCGAGATCAACTTCGAAGCCGGCGCAAGGACGGTCGTCAATCCATCGCCAAAGAACTTGATGAGGGGAATCAGCACGAGATACGCGAGCACGCCCCCCGCCATCATGGTCGAAGAGATTTTCGGCCCGATGATGTAGCCGACGCCGAGAAGTTCCGGCGAGATTTCCATGGCGACGCTGCCGCCTTTCAAGGGCGCGCCAAGGATTTTTTCCGGAGTATCTTTCCATAGCCGGAAGGCCGACATTGCGGTCTTGTAAACCAGCCCGAGGCCGAAGCCGGCGAAGATGGCCGCGCCACTCGGGGCGGCCACGGCAGGGCCGCGTGTCTTGGCCAAAGTTGCCGCTGCCAACGAGCGCGATTCCTCGTCAGCCCCCGCCTTCAAAACTTCCGCGCACGCCGTGCCTTCGGGATATTTCAACTTGCCGTGCTCCGCCACAATGAGAGCGCGGCGCAGGGGGATCATCATCAGAATGCCCAACAACCCACCGAGCAAACCGACGAGCGTGACGCGGGCGACTTCCAGATCGAATCCGAGAATCAAGATCGCGGGCATCGTAACGCCGATGCCGAACGCGATGGATTCCCCGGCTGAGCCAGCCGTCTGGACGATGTTGTTTTCGAGAATTGTGGCGTCACGTCCGCCGAACTTGGAATACAGCCGGAACAATGCGAGCGAAATTACGGCGACCGGGATGGACGCGCTGACCGTGAGGCCGACCTTGAGCACGAGGTAAAGTGAGGAAGCGCCGAACACCACGCCGAGGATCGTTCCGAGCAACACCGCGCGCACCGTGAATTCGCGCGGGCTGGCGGAAGCCGGAATGTAAGGTTTGAAAGTTTCCGAACTGCCGGGCGTGGGCGATGGGTCGTGGACCATTTCGAGCGACACGCTAGCGGAACGTTTCGGTGACTGGCGAGTTTTTTCCTAATTCATCTTTTTGGCATCCCTTTTCCTTGCTGCTGGGGTTTGGCGTCTCTACTCTCCGCGCCCTGTTGCATGAGTGAAATCCTGGTCATCGGTCATCGCAATCCCGACACGGACGCCATTTGTTCCGCCATCGGTTACGCGGAGTTCAAGCGGCGCACGGGCATGCCCGAAGCCGTGGCGGCGCGCTGTGGCGACACCAACGACCGGATTGATTTTGTCTTGAAAACCTTTGGCGTGCCGGCGCCCAAGTTCGTGGCCGATGTTGCCCCGAAAGTGCGCGACGTGATGCAATCGCGCATCCTGAGTGTGACGCCCGGGGCGACCGCCGCGGATGCCCTCGGTCTGATGGATGAGCGCAACATTCGTATCCTGCCGGTGCTGGACGAAAGCCAGCGTTGCTGCGGGCTGCTGTCCTTGTTCAAACTCAGCAAGTTTCTTTTCCCCACGGCCAACCGGCTGGTGGATTCGCGGCGCGTGCTGTCGTCGCTGACAAATCTGGCGCGGACGTTGCACGGGGAATTGCTCATCGCGCATGAGCCGGAGGCGGAGGAAGATTTGACGTTGATGATCGGAGCGATGAGCTTGGAATCTTTCGCCGAACGGCTGGATACGGTTGCGCGGGAAAAACTTGTCGTGGTGGTGGGTGACCGCTGGGACATCCAGAACCTCGCCATCCGCGAAGGGGTGCGCGTGGTGATTGTCACGGGTGGTCTGAAAGTGGAAGCGAAAACCATCGAGGCGGCGCAGCGGAAGAAGGTGAGTCTGATCACATCGCCGCATGACACCGCCACGACGGCCTCATTGTGTCGCGCCGCGGTGGCCGTGCGGCATGTGTTGAACGAGGAGTTTCTGTGCTTTCGCGAACATGCGCCGTTGGCCGCTGTCCGCGACGAGGCCACGAGTTCGGGCTTTCAAATTTTTCCGGTGCTCGATGCGCAGGGGCAGACTGTGGGGATTCTCTCGAAGACAGATTTCCTTAAAACCGTGACGCGCAAGTTGATCCTGGTGGATCACAACGAACTCTCGCAGGCGGTGCAGGGCGCGGATGAGGTGGAAATCATCGAGATCATTGACCATCACCGCATCGGCGCGCTGACGACGCATCAGCCGATCCTGTTCCGCAACGAACCCGTCGGCTCCACCAGCACCATTGTGGCGGATTGCTTTTTCCGGTACGGTGTCGAGTTGCCGCCGCCCATCGCCGGTTTGCTGCTGGCGGGTTTGGTTTCTGACACGTTGAATCTTACCTCGCCAACGACGACGCCGCACGATGCCGAGGTGTTGAAGTCGCTGGAAAAGATCGCCGGCGTCAACGCGGCCGAGTTTACGGACAAGCTGTTCACCTCCGGCTCCTTGCTCACGCTCCACAGCGCGCCGAAGGCCATCACGACGGATTGCAAGGAATACGCCGAAGGTGGGGTGCGGTTCAGCGTGGCGCAGATTGAGGAGATCGGTTTTGACCAGTTCTGGAAGCGCAAGGCTGAGTTGCTGGAGGCGTTGGAGAAATATCGCGAGCGCCGGAAGTATTCTTTTTCCGTTTTGCTGGTGACGGATGTAACCACGCAAAACTCCCTGCTCGTGGTGGCGGGGGACGACGAATTCGTGGCGCAGATCGATTATCCGAAGCTCGAGCCCGGCATTTACGAACTGCGGGCGGTGGTCTCCCGCAAAAAACAGTTGCTGCCATATCTCACGCATTGTCTCCGGCAGTTTCGCTCGTAGTTGCTTCTGGCCACACGTCTTCCTGCGGTCGGCCGCCCCTTCGTGGCATGTTTCGTGCATTTTCGGGCGCAGCTCTGATTGGTTGGCATTCGCTTGAGAATCCCACCTGGGAGCCTGCTGAAATATGATCACACAAAAACATCGCGTTAGCCCGGCGGTTGGTTGGTGCTCGGTCGGAGTGTTTCTGACCTGGTTGTCGGTGGCATCTCTCGCGGCGACAGACGTTGAACTGCCCGTGCTTAAGAGTGGGACAGATGTTTTTACGAACGTGACAGTTTACGGGCAGACGACCACTGACCTCTTCATCAAACACTCCCGCGGATTCGGCAACGTAAAAATCAGCAGCTTGGACAGCCCGACGCTCCGCCTGCTGAAACTGGGTGCCGAAACCCCGGAAGAAAAAGCCGCCAACTCGGTTTCTGGGAAAGCGGCCACTGCGGTGGCAACGATGAAGGCCAAGCTGGAATCGTCAACAGATGTGCGCGTTCCCTCGCGAGCGGATATGATGGGATTGCTTTCAAAATTTCGCCCCAGCCCGAACCTTATTGCGATCTGCTTGCTCGTCTACTTGCTTTACTGTGCCTGTTTGAAATTGATCTGCCAAAATGCAGGCAGCAAGGCGGGACTATTGATTTGGTTTCCAGTCCTAAAATTATTCCCCTTGCTTCGGGCGGCCAAAATGCCGGCGCCCTCGCGGGCGAGAAGGCCAAGGGCCTGACCCTCTGCACGATCCACTCGGCGTGCGTGCGCATCCTGCGCGAGGAGATCGGCCTGCTCGGCTACGGGAAGAACTTCACCATCTACGACGAGTCGAGCCAGGAGTCGCTCGTCCGCACCATCCTGCGCGATCTGAAAGGAGTGGGATCGACGGGATCGAGCGGGGCACTCCTCCAGGCCATCGGCATGGCCAAGCAGCCGCCGCGCACGCAGGCGCCGCCGCCCGTGAAGGACGCGGGAGACGAGGACGGGGACGACGC
>JANOHH010001160.1:0-3182 GCA_031406395.1 Verrucomicrobiota bacterium
CCCCGAGCTGCGGTTGAAAAAAAGTGACCCTCAAATGGGACGAAACTTGAACAGCGGTTGGCCGAACTCAACCGGCTTCGCGCTCTCAACAAGCACTTGGGTCACGACCCCTCGGACCTCGGCCTTAATCTCATTCATCACCTTCATGGCTTCGATGATGCAAACAACTGTGTCGGGGTTTACCTCAGAGCCAACCTCAACGTAATCTGCCGATTCGGGGGAAGGGGCACGATAAAAAGTGCCTATCATAGGCGATTTGATCTCCGCATCGAGTGAAGCGGTCACCGGTGAAGCACCAGCGGGCGAATTTCCCGCGGGCAAGGCCACCGGAACGGGGGCATAGGCCATCATCGGTTGCGAATCATCAGCAGGTGACATCCCGACGATACCGCCGCTCATCCCCCGCTTGAGTCGGATCTTGAAATCTTGTTTTTCCAGTTCGAACTCCGAAACGGAATTCTTCTTCATCAGGTCAATAATGGCCTTAATGTCTTTGAGATCCACAGTTTGTAATCGTTAAAGTTGTTTGACTGCTCGAATTCAAGCCTTGTGGCATTACCGAAAACATCTGAAGCCGGTCAGCGATTCTGCCACCAATACTATCAAGTTGGCCGGAGCTTAGAGACTGGCAGAAATTGAGTCAAGTCTCAAAAAATTGAAAGCTGGAATTTGAAAACCAATGAATAAATTGCCAAAAATAGCTCGTCCGTGCCAGTTTTTTGACTAAAAATAACGTTAACCCATGAATTTGTAAGAAAAAATCCGAGCAAGGATTGCTTCAGCCGTTCCGGAGAGAATCCGAAATCACATCGCGAATCAATCTACCTATTCCCCCAACCGAATCGGCTGGTGATCGGCCAGTAGACAAAGAAAGATTTTCCTATCACGTTTTGAGCCGGAAATGGCCCCCAGCCGCGTGAATCGAAGCTATTGAGCGTATTGTCGCCCATGACCATGTAGGTGTCCGGAGCGAGGGTAAAATTCGACTCTTGATTGGGAAACAATGGCGCAAGGCCCATCCGCCCCACCTGCGCACCAACCGTCTCATTTACGTGCCCCGAGAATGCACTTTCCGCCGGTGGCTTGGCCGGATCGAATGAATAAACTTTCTCGAAGTGAGGAGTGGAAGCGTCAAGTCGTTGGTCATTGATGCGGAGATGACGGTCATCACCAATCTGGACGCGCTCACCGCCAAGGGCGACGAGGCGTTTGATGTAGAACTGATCCTGCGGCATGCGCGGGTGATCAATCCCGGCGGTTTGAAACACCGCAATCTCACCCCGGGTCGGTTTGCGAAAGTTGTAGGTCAAGCGGTCAACAAACAAATGGTCACCCGCCTGAACCTTAAGCCGAACGACTTGCTCGCCTTTGCGATACCCATGCCGCCCGTTCAGACTGGCACGGTGAGGATCCTCCAGTTTGCCTTGGCCGTAATCGGGCGGAAAGAAAATGGTGTGGGCAACGCCACCAATATAGAGCTTCTGCCAAAAATTGATGACCTTGATGCCGAAGGGTTCTTCGACGCGGTCAATCGTGCCGTCCGCCTTGGCCTTGATGTCAACATAGCTAATTCCCTCAAACCATTCCCGAACGCGCGCCCAACCGGTTGGAATTTGAAAGTCCGGCTTCTCCATGAGGTTGTCGGAAACCACTCCGAACAGCGTCGGCTGCATTGAGCCGGTCGGAATCTTGAAGGGTTGCGCAAAAAACGTGCGAATCGCCATCGCCACGGCGAGCGCTACCAGGAAAACCTCAATATTTTCCCGCCAGGCAGCGTGGGGATACGGCTTCAGCCATTTGTTGGCGACTTCCTCCAACTTTTCCATCTGCTTGAGCAGCGCGTCTTTCTTCGTGTCGGAATGGAGGATCCGATGCAGGTCGACCAGCGAACCGTCAACCGCTTGGACTGCTTGCGGCGACAAAATGTCACGCTGCGAATTCAGGATGTTGCGGACGTGCTTACGCATCGCGGTTGCGTGCCGGACTGTTTTGGAGAGAAACCAGCGGTAATTCATAGGCGAGGGGCGGCGGTCGAGAGACGAATGCCCGATGGCCAGAACGCGAACGGCAACCAATTTTGCCCTCGCCGCTCGACCTTCGACTCTCGACTCATATTCAAGATTTGAGCACTTCAATAAATGCTTCCTGCGGAATGTTCACGCTGCCGAAGGACTTCATACGCTTCTTACCTTCCTTCTGTTTTTCGAGCAACTTCCGCTTACGGGACACATCGCCTCCGTAACATTTTGCAGTCACGTCCTTGCGCAGCGCGCTTACCGATTCGGAAGCGATGATCTTCCCGCCAATGGCCGCCTGAATCTTGACCTGATATTGCTGGCGCGGGATGACTTCCTTGAGCTTCAACGCCAGCGCGCGGCCGCGCGCCTCGGCTTTGGTGCGATGCACGATGCAGGAAAAAGCGTCCACCGACTCGTCGTTCACCAGCATGTCCAACTTGATCATGTCCGATTCCTGATAATCAGCGTATTCGTAATCCATCGAGCCGTAACCGCGCGTCAGGCTTTTGATGCGATCATGGAAATCAATCAGGATTTCACTCAACGGCAACAGACTCGTCAACATCACGCGCCGCGCATCGAGCGTCTCCGTGTGATCGTAGCTTCCGCGTTTCTCCGAAATCAATGCCATCATGTCCCCGATGTTTTCGTTCGGACAGATGACGAATGCTTTCACCATCGGTTCCTCCAATTTCCCGATGTACGTCGTCTCCGGCAGAAACGCCGGATTATCAACCTCCTTCACCGTCCCGTCCGTCAGCGTTACCCGGTAAATCACGCTCGGATACGTAGCGATGATATCCATGCCGTATTCGCGGCGCAGCCGCTCCTGCACAATCTCCAGGTGCAGCAAGCCGAGGAAGCCGCAGCGGAAGCCAAACCCCAGCGCCACACTTGTCTCCGCCTGATACGCGAAGGCCGAATCGTTGAGCTGGAGCTTGCCCATATTCATCTTGAGATGTTCGTAATCGGCCGTGTTGATCGGATAAATTCCGCTAAAAACCATCGGATGGATTTCCTTGAATCCGGGCAGGGCAGGCGAAGGATTGCGGGAATCGGTGAGTGTATCACCCATCTTCACATCTTTGGGTGATTTGATGTTCGCGGTGATATAGCCGGTTTCGAGGATGGCCAAATTTCCGCCGACCGCCGACTCCGGCGTTG
>JANOHH010001161.1:0-3784 GCA_031406395.1 Verrucomicrobiota bacterium
TTTTCCGGGCCGTGGCCGTTTTCGGGTCGCTCCACCGTGTGCTCCTGCACGAGCAGCCACTCGTAGCCGTTGTCGCACAGGGTCTTGATGTATTCGTAGGCGATGTCGGGATGATTCGGCAATGCCATCTCCGCCGGCGAAAACCCCCGCACGCGGCTCAATGGTTCCAAGCCGAAAATCGCCGCGAAATGATGCCGCCAGGCGCGGACGTGCAGGCGAAAATCCTGCACCGGTGTCGAAGGCGCGACCGCGTGGCCCCACGGCATCCCGAGCCATTCGATGGTGTGGCGATAGCGCGGTTCGCAGGTGATGCGCTTGAGGGCGTCGAAGACATCGTGCAAGCCCATCTGGCGCATCCCATGGAACAACGCGCCGGAATACTCCAGCATCACGCGCGGCTGTTTGCCCTCGTCCACCAACTGCGGGATGAACTCGCCCATGCGCTTGTAACACCAGTGGAACACGGACGCGTTGTGATTGTCGCCAATGCCGGGATTGTCCCGCATGTGCTTGAGATTGCTGATGATTTCGGCCGTGGCGAGATCCTGCCCGCCGGCGGGTATCAACGGCTGGTGCATGTGCAGGGCGATAGCAAAGGCGCTGTTGATTCCGCCAAAATCAATCCCGCCCTCCAGTGCCGCAGGGCGGCGGAGGTTATCCAAAAGCGACTCGGAGCCGCAGATATTGGGCAACGAGCCGACGTATTCGGGGAGAGTATTCATGAGGTTTTCGAAATCAGAGTGGTGCCCACGACAGGACTTGAACCTGTACGATGTTACTCACTAGAACCTGAATCTAGCGCGTCTGCCAATTCCGCCACGTGGGCACAAAGCACGTAACTGCTATTCTCAAATACGCGCAACCTGCCCCAGGAGCAAGCCAATTTCAGTTGAAGTTAGCGCTCCGTCGACGACCGGCCAGTCAGGCCAGGTCGGGTTTCACCTGAACCAGCTCCATTTTCAGCGCCATGAGGGACAGATGAATGTCGTAGATGAAGGTCGCGAGCGACACGCTCAAAGAGCCCATGCAGGCGATGAAGATCAGACTCACCGGCAACCCTTGATCCCAATGGAGTAAGGCCGTGAGAAACAGTACGATGATCAGCAACGCCGCCAGCAAGACACTCAAGCCCGCCAAGGCAATCGTGAGGCGCAACAACCGCGCGCGGCGATAAATAATCACCACCTGCGTGAGGATCGGATCGCGATCAGGACCGGTTAGCTTGTCGAGTTCTCGAGCCAATTGTCGGGCACGATCAATCGCCCGCCCCAGGCGGTTCGTCATGGTGAGCAGCAGCAGGCCAATGCCCGAAATCAGGATCACCGGTCCGATGGCCGTTTGCAGCACCGGCAGGATTTCAGGGAAGGAAGCGGACGACATCTAACTATTTCCGGGCGAAAATCTCGTTCGCTTCTTCCAGTGTTTCCTTTGATCCGATGTCAAACCAGGTGCCCGGCACGCGCCAAGTGTAAACGGGCGTGCGCGGATAGAGCCATTGCACGAGCCGGCCCGGTTGGTCGGGATTATTGCCCTCGGCCATGTATTGCTGGATGAGCGGCAGCGTGTGCTTGGGATAGTAATAAAGCGCAATCCCGGTCAGCGTGCTGGTTGGGTTCTTTGGTTTCTCCTCAAAAAAGGTGATCTGGCCAGCCGCGTCCACGGAGATGGCATTGTATTTCTTGATCTGCTCCAGGTCGCCCACGTCGTAGAGCGCGAGCACTGGGGTGTTCTTCTCGCGGCAAACTTTCCCGAACCCCGTCAATTTTTCGCTGAACAAATTGTCACCCGCGACGACAATCAGATCATCGTTCACGTTCTCGGTCTTGAGGACGTAATGGATGTCACCAATGGCACCGAGCTTGTTGGTGTCGTCGGTGGAATGATCATTGACGATGGTGAATTCGAGCTTGGATTTCGTCGCGCGATAGTGATCGGCCCATTGCTGGAAATGCCCGGCGAATTTCGCATTCGTCACCACGTAAACGCGATCCAAGCCGTCCATGGGGGTCAGATTGTCGAGGACGTGCTCGATCATCGGCTTGCCGGCAACTGGCAGCAATGGCTTGGGTTGGTTGAGGGTGAGCGGATACAGACGCGTGGCGTAGCCGGCTGCGAGGATTATTACTTTCATGTTTTGGTTTCGAACAAACTCGGGGCGGCGCGTTGCGCAATCGCCTGGCTGCGGGCAAGAATTTCTGTGGCGGATTCGCAACCCAGCGCGAACGTCGCTAGCTCGCGCGCGTCGGACAACTTGAGCCGGCGAATGAGATACTTTAGTTGCGCGAGTAACGGCGGCGCGGCGCTCAACTCGTCCACCCCCAGACCGATTAGCAACGGCACGAGGGCGGGGTCGCCCGCAATTTCGCCGCAGAGACTGACCCAGATTTTGTGTGTCCGGGCAGCGTCCACCGTCAGCTTGATCAAGCGGAGAATGGCGGGATGCGTGGGCTCGTAAAGATGCGCGATTTTTTCGTTCATCCGATCCACCGCCAGCGTGTATTGAATCAGATCGTTCGTGCCGAGACTGAAAAATTGCACTTTCTTCGCGAGGGCATCCGCAATGAGGGCCGCCGACGGGATCTCGATCATCGCGCCGATTTCCAGTTGTTCATCGAACGCCACGCCCTCGTTACGCAACTCGGTTTTGTAATGGGCCAGGAAAGTGTTGGCCTGGTTCAATTCGTCGAGGCCCGAAATCATCGGGTACATGATCTTCACATTGCCAGCGACGCTGGCCCGCAAAATCGCCCGCAACTGGGCCCGGAAAATTTCCTCATGCTCCAGACAAAACCGGATCGCCCGCCAACCGAGGAACGGGTTCATCTCCGTCGGCAACGCGAGCGAGGAAAGCAACTTGTCTCCGCCCAGGTCGAGCGTGCGAATGACCACGGGATTGGGTTTGAGCGCCTCGGCCACCTGGTGATACGCCTGGTACTGTTCCTCTTCCCCCGGAGGCGCGTCGCGATTGATGAACAGGTATTCCGTGCGAAACAGTCCCACGCCCTCCGCCCCACTCGATTTCACGCTCTCAACATCGCCCGCCTGCTCGATGTTGGCAGAAATCAAGATGTGATGGTTGTCCAGCGTGATGGCAGGTTGATTCAGTGCCTCGCGGAGTTTTTCCTCCAACGTGACCTGCTTGCGGATCAACTGGCCGTATTCAAAAAGCGTTTGATCCGTCGGATTGACGATGATGACGCCGTTATATCCGTCGAGCAGGACATAATCGCCGCTCTTCAGTTCCTCGCTCGCGTGCTTCAGCCCCACCACCGCCGGGATACGGAGCGACCGCGCCATGATCGCCGTGTGCGACGTCCGGCTACCGATGTCGGTGGCGAAACCCAGCACTTGCTTGCGGTCCATCTGGGCGGTCTTGGACGGCGTGAGATCGTGTGCGATGATGATGCACGGCTCGGCGAGGTGGCGGAGGTCCACGTGCTCATCGCGGCCTTGCAAATTGTTGATCACGCGCGTGCTGACGTCCCGCATGTCGGTCGTGCGCTCCCGGAGATATTCGTCGGCGACCTTCGCCAGCGCCGTGGCGTACCGTTCCGTGACCCGATGGAACGCGTATTCCGCATTGACCTTCTCTTGTTCGATCACGCGCACCGTTTCGTCGATCAACGCCGGGTCTTCCAGCACGAGCAGATGCGCGTCGAAGATGCTGGCCTGACCGGGGCCAAGGCTTTCAGTGAGTTGACGCTGAACTTCCTGAAGCTGTTCGCGCGTCTGGACGAGCGCGTGTTGAAAACGTGTGATTTCTCCGGCGACTTCGGCTTCGGGG
>JANOHH010001176.1:0-1713 GCA_031406395.1 Verrucomicrobiota bacterium
CCCAAAAGAAAAAGTATTTCGCGCCCAGATCGTAGGCGTGCGTCAAGAGCAACGGCGCGTCGGCTTGATCGACGCCCCCGTAGATGCTCACGCCCCAGTCTTTGTCCGCCGCCCGCGCGGCACCGCGCAGAAAGCCGAAGATCAGGTCCGCAAGATAGGTCGGATTGTCCACGGGAATCTGGCAGCCGTAGGCCATGTTCATTTCCGGTAACGTGCGGCGGGCGCCCACCCGGCCCGGCGGTTCGAAAACGATGGCTGCCGGCCCGCCGTTCGGCTCGGCCTTCAATTGCCAGACCGCCGAGGCGATCATGGTTTCCCACGAGTAGAGATTGCGCTGCGGGAAATTGAGTGTGCCCAGGTCCGTGTCGGATCGGGAGCGCAACCCGTTGATCAATGCCAACGGTGCGCCCTGCGCAATCGTCCTCTGAAAAAGATTGGTGAACTCGCCGAGCATGGTTTGCGGCGTGATGGATTTCCGGAAGGCCGGTTCCTTCGCCAGCCGGGGGCGGATGATTTGATCGCGGGTGTGGACCGCTGGCTCATCGAGAAACAACGTCGGGCCCAGCCAAGTGCTGCGAAACAAACATTCGGGAAACGGCACCTCCATGCCACCGATGCCCCACACGAACACCGGTTCCTCCGCGAGCCAGCCGGCCTGTTCGACGTCCACGCGCAAGCAATTCATGCCGACGCGAATCATCTGGGTGTAGTCGTCGCGGGTGAGCCGGACGAGTCGGTAATCAGAACCGTCGTAGCGACGACGGTCGTCGCGGGTGCGCGTGTTGCTCGGGACGCCCACCAACACATCGGGCGACAGGCCAATCCGCCGCGGCTCCGGTGGGACGGCCTTCGCTGCGGTGCGATCGGATGACCTCAAGATGTAAGTGTGGCCCAGCCAAACGACACGCGGAGCGACTACTCCGTCGTGAAATTCGCCGGTTTCTGGTCGTGGCCAGAGAAATTCCCACGCTCCGCTGGTTGGCAAAACCGGAGCCCCGGTGAAATTGTGGACAAACTCCTTTGGCGGGGCGTCCCCCTCCTGTAAGACGTACCGGTCGAGGTCCGGGGCGGCTAAGGTGCGCGATCGTTGCGGATACGCCTTCGCCAGCAGCCAGACCCGGAAGCTTTCCCCGCCCGCTTTGGTGGCGTCGAGTTCCAGCCATTGAAACGATCCGGCCGCGCTCGTCTTCACCGGGCCCAGACTGACCACCAGACGCTTCACCACTGAGTCGCGCAGGAGGGTCGCGGATTCGTGGACGTAGGTTGCCTTGGTGCCGACGGGGCCGAGCGCCGGTGGCTCCGCCGCGTGGCCGCAAACCATGATGGCGAGCGTAATCTCAAGGATGCACGCGCCGCGAGCGACGCCTCGAGCACGGAAGGTTGAGCGTTTCATCCGTTCCCAAGGGCTGAATGTTCCGCGGAAATCTGCTTGCTCATACGACCCATGGTGACCGTCATTTCATCGGCAAGCCTGGTTCGGGTTTGCCATTGGTGGTGAGGATTTGGAAATGATGCACCCCGGCTGCCAATGGGTGGTCGCTGGTCCAGACGATCTTGTTTTCCGGAGTCACCTCGACCATGGAGATGCCCTGGTTCGCGGCGTGACTGCCGACGACGGTGTTGCCATTAGCCAATCGCTGCGAGCCGCACGGATCTTTGAACAGACCCTTGACATCTTCATTCGTAACTTTCCAGACGATCTCGCCGCGCGGA
>JANOHH010000936.1:0-4263 GCA_031406395.1 Verrucomicrobiota bacterium
GCGCTGATCGCCGAAGGCAAGAGTAACAAGGAAATCGCCATGCACCTGGGCATCGGCGTGCGCACCATTGAAACGCATCGGGAACGCATCATGCGCAAGCTCAACGTCCACAGCGTCGCCGGTCTCACCAAGTTCGCCATCGCCAACGGGATTTCCTCGCTGACCGACGAGACCAAGGCCTGACCCTCGCGCGCGGGCCAACCCTGGCCATGCCGCCCACTCATGAAATCGGCGCGCATCCTGTTTGTTACCGGTACGGACACCGGCGTGGGTAAAACCGTCTTCGCCGCGCTGGCAACGCGTTCGCTGCGAGATCAAGGATTTCACGTCGCCGCGCTCAAGCCGATTTGCTCCGGTGGACGCGACGATGCCCGCCGGCTTCATCGGGCGGCGGGAAAAGTTCTGTCACTCGCCGAAGTCAACCCCTGGCATTTCCGGGCCGCACTCTCGCCGTTGCTCGCTGCGCGGCAGGAAAAGCAACGGCTGAGGCTAGGCGCCGTCGTGGCGCACATCCGGCGCATTGCAAAACAATTTGAAGTAGTGATCGTAGAGGGTGCCGGCGGCTTGCTCAGTCCGCTGGGTGAAGATTTTGATTCCCATGACTTGATCCAAGCGCTATGCGCTGAGGCCATCGTGGTTTGTCCGAACAGACTCGGTGCCGTGAATCAGGTGCGGTTGGTGTTGGAAGCATTGCCGCGCGCTGCCGCCCGGCAAGCACGCATCGTCTTGGTGAATCCGAAGAAACCCGACGCGGCCAGCCGGACGAATTTGGAATTACTGAAGGAGTTTGTTGAACTGAAACGAGTACTGGTAATGCCGTGGATCAGCGGCAATTGACCGGAAGCGAAGTTCAAGGTCAGCCATCCGCACACCGGCAAACGTTTAAGACGGGTTGCAGTTCTTACTCTTAATCTTTGTCCTAATCTTAATCTCCCGTCCGGCCCCATCTGAGAGCTTTCAAATGGGATCAAGATTAAGATAAAGATTAGGATCAAGATCGAATCCGATCTCCTGCCGCTTTCCAGCGAGAGCGCTTTCACTCCGAAACATCCTCGGTCAACGCCGCTGCCGACCTTGCGTTCCTGCCGAACTTGATTTCCGGAATCAAGAGCAGCGTTGCCGCCACGATCATCCCGGCGCCGAGCCAACTGATCGCCGCCAACGACCAATGCGCCACCAGTTGAAACGCCACCATCGGCGCCAGCACACCGCGCAGGCCGGTGAAAAATGTATGGACGCTCATATAATCCGCCACGCGCTCCGGCGGTGCGAACTTCGTCACCCACAAACCCCACGCCACGTCGCCGCCCCCGTTGGAGATGCCATAGATGATCGCGCCCACGATCAGCCACGCCAAATGGTTGCCGCCAAAAAACGACAACATGCCCAGCGCGAAGCCGGCATTCAGCACAATGCGTAGCACGAAGAAATTCATGCGGTCGAACAGCCAGCCCCACACCGGACTCATCACCAGCCGCGCCAGATTCGGAATCACGCCGACGAGCAAGGCGATTTGTGCCGTGGTCAACAGTTGGCCGCCCCACGTAACCCCATACTTGGGGTTGGCCAGATACTCCACGCGCAACGGCAGGATCATCAGGTTCGCAAAGCCCATCAGCATCCACATCACCAGCGTCCGGCGGAACAGCGCGTCGTCGCGCACAAAGCGTAACGCCCGAAATGGATGGGTGCCGCCCGAGGCCACCAGCGGCCGGGAGGGCAGACGCCCGAGGCAAAAACTGGCGAAGGCAAAGGCCGCGGCAAAGACGATCAACAGCAAGCGGAAGTAATCCAGATTGGCGGACAAGATGCGCCCCGCGATTTCACTGAACGCGGCCGCCGTGGCGATGCGGATCATAAACGTGCGCGAAAAAAGTTTGCCGCGCTGCCGCTCAGGATAGTTCTCCTGGTAAATCTGCGTCATCAACGGCACGGCTGCAGCACTGGCCGCCATCGTCAGGACCGCACCGACGACAAACACGGGCAGCGCGGGCACTAGCGCCATAATGACGAAACCGATGGCACCCAAGACCGCCACCCGCGCGGCGGCCTTCGCCACGGGCCAACCGGCGGTTTCTACCCGCGCAACCAACCACGGACCGAGCATCAGCCCAAAGCTTCCGCCCCCCGCCACCAGCGCCTTGGCGAGCGCACCGGCCTGATACCAGCGCACGGCGATGAGTAGCAAAAAAGTGCCACCGGCGGTTTCAAGGATGCCGGAAGAAATCGCCCGCCACCGCTCATAGCGGTAGGTCAAGGCGGTCCGGTTCGGGTCAAGCATCGGCCACAGACTAGGCGCGGGAAGATGCGCGGGCAAAAGGATTCATGCTGCCGGACGCTGCGGGCAGGAGAAAAACACTGCGCCTGCGAGATTGCGGAGGAGCCAGATTGCGTAACCTTTACCGACGGATGTCGAAGGAGAACGACACGCGTCCCGTCCACGAGCGGCGGGGTGTGCACAACGGTCCAGGTAACCTTCGGCCCGGTCAGGGCCGAACGACCAACGCTGCTTGCCCTGGGTTCGTACCCATGGCGATTCACGCTCGGCCTCGTCGAGGCAGGCTTACCGCTTGGAAATCGGCCCGGTGAATTCCTCCGCCGGACAGGTCTGGGTTGCCGTGCGAGTTGGACGATAGCGCGGTCTGGCGGCGTTCAACTCGCCGGTGCATCCACCGAATGTTTTCCGGCGACAAACCGACGCCACAATGCGGCAGCCACCGCGAACAGCAAGAGCAGCGCGACTGGAATCTTGAAGACGAGTCCGCTCTGCAGCGCGGCGACACTGTGCTGCGCTTGCAGCCCGAGGAAACAAGCGTAGAGGCCGGCGCCCACCAGCGTCGTGGGCACGGGCATCCAATGAGCCGCGAACGCCAGTCCGAGGTAGAAACCGCCGCTGAACGAGAACACCCAATCGAGCCGGCCAAAGCTCAGGCTGTTCATCGCCCAACCGACAAAACCGAGGAAACATTGCAGCAATGCGGCCGCGAACAGCGCCCACGCTGCCCAGTTTTTTCCTCCGCGCATGCCTCCTGAAATGCTCATGTAATTTTGGCGGGCTGAGTTGTAGGGCAAGCGGTAAATTTCACTTTCTATCTGGTTTGGGCGGGGGAACCATGGGTGCGGCAACGATCGCTGTCGAGCGGTAAATCAACCGCTTTCCAATCGTCCGTGCGCCTCAACCGCCCCGGCCCGGCGGAATGTGTTCCGCCAATTCCTCCGCCGGGTAGGTCCAGATTTCCGCGAGCGTGGGATGATAATGCGGCGTGGCGGCGAGTTCATGCACGGTCATGCGCTTTGCCATCGCCACCACGATCTCGTGAATCAATTCGCCGCCCACCGGCCCGACGCAACAGCCACCGAGGATTTCACCGGTCGTGGGGCTCGCCAGCAGTTTCACGAAACCGTCGAGCGCTTCCATGATAAGCGATTTGCCGTGGTCGCTTAGCGGATAGCTCGCGGCCAGGAACGGAATCTGGCGTGCGGTGGCTCCTTGCTCCGTCAAACCCACGGTGGCGACTTGCGGGTCGGTGAACACTACGTTCGTCAACAACCGGTAGTCCATGCGCCGCGGCGTGCGCGGATGAAGGAGGTTGTGCGTGGCGGTCTCCGCCTGCTGAATGGCGAGGTGAACGATCGCGTGCGGTCCGGTGCAATCACCTGCCGCGAAGATGTTCCGTGCACTCGTTCGCATCTGCGTGTCGGAAATGATCCGGGCCTGGTCGGTGGCCACGCCCGCGTTTTCCAATTCCAGCCCCGCCGTGTTCGGCGTGCGCCCGAGTGCGAGCAGGATTTCGTCAGCCTCGGCCCTCAGTCGTTTTCCGTTCTGCTCGAACACGACGACTTTGCGCTTTCCATTGCGGCGCGCGTCGAGCAGGTGCGTGCCGGTGAAGAGTTTCATTTTTTCACGGCGGAAAACCGTTTGCACGACTGCTGCTGCGCCCGTGTCGAATTCCTTCAAGACATGTGGGCTGCGTTGGATTTGTGTCACCTTGACATCGAAGCGCGCAAAGAACTGCGCCAATTCACAGGCAATCGCCCCGCCGCCCAGCACGATGAGCGATCTGGGCAGCTTATTGAGCGACAGCGCATGATCGCTCGTGATGTAGCCAACTTCGTCGAGCGCGGGGAAAGGAGGTGGCGCGATGATTGAACAGAAATAATTCCAAATAGTTTCCAATCCCATAGAATGGATACGACTTCCCCTTATTATCCAGGATGTGACAATTAAAACCAACCTTTCGAATCATCTCAACCACTTGAACC
>JANOHH010000937.1:0-2620 GCA_031406395.1 Verrucomicrobiota bacterium
CAGAAGCGGTTCGAGCGAGCCAGCCGCCCGTTGCTTGCAACGGTTCGAGGCGTCCTCCCGGCGTTATCCAAACAGCGAGAGCGAGGTCTGACATTCCGCCGCGTTTCGTTGCTTGTTTAAAACAAATTCTCCCTGCACTGCGTCGCCGTTGCGGACCAGAGAGGCATTTACGAATGTCAGAACAACAAAATCGTGGCTTAAGAGACGGCCTCGATTTTCCCCGGCTTTCACGTTGGAAGTCAGACCACCGGCCAGCAATGCGGCGTGAACTTCGTAATCTGCGCTGGCGGCATTCGCGGGTGCAAAGCTCACCTGCCAACGATTCGTGTCTGAAGAACTGACGGTGAGCACGCCGGCCTTGACACCAGAGGATCTTGGCCCGTCCTTGCGTCCTGACCAATCACGCCATTCCTTCCCATTGAGCGCGAAACCCGGCGTGTAAATGGAATCGGATCGCCATTGTTTCGCGTAAGTGCGTTGCCGGTCAGAAAACGATTTGCTCGCCCACGGATCGCGCCAGCCAAGGTAATCCCAATAATCCACATGGAACGCGACGGGCACGAAGTCTTTCCAAAGTTTTGGATTCTCCTTCAATTGCGACAGCCACGCTTCGGCAGGCGGACAACTGCTGCACCCTTCCGACGTGTAGAGTTCGAGCAACGGCGTTTGGGGCGGTTCGCTCCGGAACTGGATCGGGTCGGCGCTCACGAGTTGGGCGAAGCCAAGGCAAAGCGCGGGAACAAGCGAGAGGCGATTGGTCAATGATGACATACGGTTCACGGTGTGACCACGCGGTAAAAATTTCGGGCGGGCGGCGCATTCGTGTGGCGAAAAATTGCGGCGTTCGTCGAGCCATTGAGTGTTCGGAGCGTGGTCCAATTCGACAGATTCGTTGAACCCAACACGCGGTAACTGCGTCCAGGCTGGGTTTGGAAATTGAATTCAAAGTCCGCACCAATGCGCCGCGCATTGTCCAGCGTGGGAATCGCGATGGCCGGTTGCACACTGTCAATGACGGCGCGGAAGTTGGCGAGTTCCTGGTTGAAGTCCGTTTCGCCGTAGCCCAGATGATTCACGAGCACTTTCCACGGCGTGTGACTGAGCGAATTCGTTACGCCATTGATGACCACAAACACCGGCTGGCCGCTGTTCTGAAACGCGGTGCGCACTGGGTTGCTGCCGGGAACGCCGTAGTCGTTCAAGACAATGGTGGAGGCCGCCACATTGTTCGTGTTGTTGATGAAACTGGTGGTCTGGCTCTGATAGAACGAGGCCGACTCCTGATTCGCAAACAGATACAAAACCGGCACGCCCTGCGGATTGCCACCGCGCGCCGCATACCAATCCACGATCCCTGTTTCCACCTGCGGCACCGCGGCTTGGCAAAAGGGACACCACACGGCGAACCATTCGATGAAGACGATGTGGCCGGCGAAATCTTGAACCATTGCCTGAGCCCCGGCAGAGACGATCACGCCGTCCGGGCGCGTGAATTGGCGACGCGCGATGAAGGTGAGATTCGTCACGGTGTCGCCAACCTGATAAAGCGCGGCGTTGGCGGTTTCACTGCCGAGGGCGCAGGCGAGCGCGAGCAGGAGTGCGGCCGTCCTCGGCCACAGCGATGCGCGCCGGGGAAAAAGCTTCTCGCAATCTCCAGCCAACATTATCTGCGGAAGATGCTGCGCCTGGGGACGGGCGCACTCGGAAGCCAGGGTGATTATTTTTTGGAAATGTAATTCGTTGGATTGAATTGGGTTTTTCATTTTTATGGATTGTTGAGTTGCAGTTTTAGAACGTGACAGTCCACGCGGCCTGGACAGAAACCCAGTCGCGGTCACGGTAAAGATTGGTGAAGGGACGCGTGCCGACCTCGACGGGTTGGTAGTTGGCGATGATGGGCGCGACGGAGACGCTGAAAGAGGACACGTCGCCGACATAACGGAGACCGAGGCCGGCCTGCCAGGTTTCCAAGCCGGGGGCGGCGGTGGAGATGAAGGCGGAGTTTTCGATCTCGCCGGTGTCGTGGTAATACAGCCCGGAAACATTCACGAGCCAGCGCGGTGTGATTTCAAATTCCAGCGTCGCGCCCGCGAACCACGCTCGTAGCGTCGGGTTCTCAAACGTGTAACCGCCCAGCGTCCGCACAACCCAGCGTTCGCCGAGCGCGACGTTCACCGAGCTGCGATAGGCATACCGGGTTTCGCGGCCCGTGGTGAAGACGAGTTGAAATTCGTTCAATATGCGGACGCGACGACTGACGAGGTTTTCAAACTTGAGCGTGGGCGAATATGTTTCCAACCGCTCGCGCCCCTTCAACAGCACGCCGGGGACTGGCTCATACTCGTAGCCCGGAGCGATCTCGTCGTAGGCATAAAAAAAAGAGGCGTCGGCAAAACCGGTCGCGGGGAGATATTCCCAACGCAGACTGGTGGAAGCGTTGTAGCCGTAGGGCCGCGGCGTTTCATAGCCGGGCACAAAGCTGAATTGTTGCTTGTAGTAGTTCGCCAACCAGAGCGAACGATAATCCGCGAAGCCGTCGTACCCACCGCCTGCCAGCCGCCAGGTCAGCGAGTCACAATGCCGGTATCGATCCCGGCGTTGGCACGCAACAGGCTCCATC
>JANOHH010001219.1:0-1846 GCA_031406395.1 Verrucomicrobiota bacterium
TCACCGCGCTCGACTTCCTGGGCGCGCGCAGTCAGCGGCAGGTGGATGCCGCCGAGCATATTCGCGCCGCGATTGGCACGTATGACGTGCAGGCGATTGACTCCCTCATCGGCGACATCAATCCGCCCGCCGAACTCATGCAGACCCAGACCGACCGCAAAATCGCGGAAGAACGGCGCAAGACTTATCAGGTGCAGGAAGCCGCGCAGATCCAGCGTCAACAACTCGTACGCCAGACCTCGCTCGCTGATATTCAGCAACAAGTCGTCGGCGCGGAACAAGGCGTAAA
Source organism: Verrucomicrobiota bacterium (assembly GCA_031406395.1). GTDB lineage: Bacteria > Verrucomicrobiota > Verrucomicrobiia > Limisphaerales > JADLHS01 > JADLHS01. The sequence continues at coordinate 290 of JANOHH010001219.1, forward strand.
CATCGCCGAATTGCAAGCCAACGCGAACGTGAAACAGGCCACCGGCGAAGCCGAAGCGACACGCCTCCATGCGTTGGGGGAAGCGCAGGCCATCCGCGCCACCGGGCAGGCGAAGGCAGAAGCGTATCGTGTGGGCGTCGAGGCGATTGGCGCGCAAGGCTACACCGTCATGCAGCTCATGCAGATCGTCGGTGAACGCAATGTGCGCATTGTGCCCGACGTGGCCGTGACCGGCGCGAGTGGAAGCACCGGCCTCGTGGATGGTCTGCTGGGCATGATGCTGAAAGACCAAGCCAGAAAAGCCGCGTAACCAAACACCCGCCTTGGGGCAGGACGGTGGCGGCCTCCCATCCGCACGCCGCGATCAACCGCTTCCAATCGGCCTTGGACAGCTTCAATCGCGCGCCAATGTCACGCGCGCTTGCCGGGTGCGGACCAACCAGCGACGCCAGTCGCCGGATTGGATGGCCTTCAAACCCAAAGCTCGCCTCGCGTCCGACCAGCCGATCAAGCTTCTCGCCGTGCACGATTTCGGGGAGCACCGGTGCCAGGACACCACGGTCAAGCATCAGGCGAACGGATGCGACTGGCGATGCGCTCGCCAAAAGCTTCAGCAATTCGCCGGCAATCCGTTCGCGTGAGAGCGCCATCAGGTCATTGGCGCGCGCCGAACATGCGTCGTACGCAGCCCTGTCGGGCGCACCGGAACCGAAGCGCGCGTGAAAGCGAAAGAACCGCAGGATCCGCAAATGGTCTTCGGCAATGCGTTGCAACGGATCGCCGATGAAACGAACGCGTCGCGCAGCCAAGTCGTCCTGGCCGCCAAAATAGTCGTAAACTTCCCCCGTGTCAGGATCAGCCGAGAGCGCGTTGATCGTGAAGTCGCGGCGAGCGGCGTCCTCTTGCCAATCGTCTGTAAACGCGACTGTCGCATGCCGACCATCCGTTGCGACATCGCGGCGCAAAGTTGTGATTTCAATCGGGCCACCTGCGGTTACGGCGGTGATTGTTCCGTGGGCAAGGCCGGTTGGCACCGCTTTGATTCCCGCCTGCGTCAGGCACGCAAGCACCGCTTCTGGCGACAGTTTCGTCGCCAGGTCGATATCGCTGACGGGCATCGCAAGCAGCCCGTCACGCACTGCGCCGCCAATCAGGCGCGTCGTTGTGCCACCACCCAGCGCTGCGATCAGTTCGGAAAAGCCCGCATGCGAACGCCAGACCGTGTCATCGAGCTTTACCACTGAAGCCGCGCGGTCAAATTGGCCAGCATTGCCGCGGTCGCACCCCATATCCGTCGTTCGCCCCACATCGCTTCCAGATAGCGGCGTTCGCTGCCTTCGAACATCACGGTTCGTTCAGACCAGCTTGCCGGGTCAAGGATGAAGGACAGCGGCACTTCAAACACTGCCTCAACTTCGTTCAATTGCGGGACCAGCGGCAGGTCAGGCGGGATGACGGACAGCACGGGAACAATGTCAAAGCCCGTGACGGTTCGGTACGGGTAAAACGTGTCGATCACCTCGACCTCCGCGCGCGGCAGAGCCACTTCTTCTTCGG
>JANOHH010001233.1:0-11235 GCA_031406395.1 Verrucomicrobiota bacterium
CGGTCTCGAGCGAGAAGGCGAAGCTCCCGGGCCCCTCCTGTCGAACCCACAGCACGTCGCTGGCCGTGACCGTGCCCGAGCTCAGCAGGGGCTCGGCCTCGGCCGCAAGCCGCTCCGGGAAGGCGGCGCGCAGCCGCACCATCGTGCGCCCGTCGCGGACGAGCACGCGGCTGAGGGCGATCCGGAGGGGCTCGAACCGCCGCTCGACGCTGGCGAACAGCGCGGGGTTGTCGCGCCGGAGGCCGTCGCTCGCCCCGGTCAGGCTCAGGCAATAGGCCAGATGCGCGGCAGTGCCCGCATACCGGTAGGTGGACCATGGGTCCTCACCCGAAGCCGCCCAGGTGCGGTTGGTATCCCGCCACGAGCCTTGGAGAATATTGCCGGGATTGTCCGCCCCGAAGGCGTCGCCCGCAATCCGCAGGCCTACGCCTCCGGTGCCATAGCCTTTCGTCATCAGTTCATGGCGCAAGCGATAGCAAAAGCGCGGCAGCCAGGCGGCTTCGTCGAGAATGTCCGGCACGCCGTTGATCCCCCCGGGGAGGTTCAATTCGCCGTCGCTGAAATTGCGCGGGGCCAGCTCGTAAACGAACATCAGTTCCTGCGCCACGAGCAGGTGCGAATAATAACTGTCCCAGTCACCCGCATCCTGATACCAGCCGGCGGATTGAATTGGCCCCTTGGCGCCCGCCAGCAGAGCCGCCGCGTCGCCGCCTTCTGAGCCCCACTCGCTCATGCGCACCGAGGTGTAAATCAGCCGGTTGGTGAAACCGGGGGTGAGAGCCGCGTTGTGCGGAATGGGACGGGCAAAGGTGGTGTACGGCGGCTTGAGTTCAATGCCGCTGCGGTTGTGATACAGGCCGCGCGTGACAGTGCGGAAGGCTTCGCGGTAAACATCCGCGTGGAGTCGGAACGGGGCGGAACCACCAATGCCATCCACCGCGACCACATACTGGCCCGGCTGGGTGAAGGTGGAAAAGTTGCACTCGTACACTTCGGCCCCGAGAAAGTTGGCGTTGGGCGTATCGTCGGCTTGACCGGTTTCCGCTTGGGTGGCGGATTTGCGGAAAGTCAGGGTGCCGGTGAAATTGGTCGCGCCGGTCTGCTGGTTGATGAGGCGAAACGTGCGCCCCGAATAACTTGAAAGATCAAGGGAGCCCAGGTCGCCCAGCCAATGAAAAACGTAGGCGTACTTTTGGGGCGCGCTCGGAACGTAACCCAGCAGGTTGACATGCACCGCTTCGGAACGCGTCTGCTTCTCATCAAAGGTGACCGCCCATTGACTGCCATTGCTGGCGAGCGCGGCGGTGTTAACCACGTAAGTTTTGCCACGTTGCATCGGCTGCGGCAGTTTGAGGTAGAGCCAATGCTCCTTGGTCCAACGCGGGGCGGGGTCGCCGTTCCAGGGAAAGTCAGTCCCTTTGGATTTGCGGCCGACCTGCAGCGGACGAAGGGCGGATGCGTAGGCAGGATCATTCGTGCTGGAGATCTGGTAGCTGTTCGTTTGTGACGCCGTATTGGTGTTTAGCACACTGACCACGACGTTCTCCGGTCCCCACGGTTGCCCCGCCAACGAGTGAATCACATAACCCTCGTCGAAATGCACGACCACGATGCGATCGTTCAGCGGCAACACGTCCACGATGGTCGCGGGCAAAGCAATTTGGGGCGCCAAGAAGGCGAGGCATAAAAGCCGGCGAACAGCGGCGGGGAGGTCAGGAAAAAACTTCATGGTGTGTCAGATTATTTCACAACCCATCTCATTAACACCGCGCTTTAGCGCGGTGAAGCGGGCCGGGCGAGGGGAAAACCGTTTGAACGGTTTTCCCGAGTCCGTCGAAACCGTTAAAACGGTTTCGCCTTCGCCGCGATCTCCAACACCCCGCTGAAGCGGGGTGTTAATGAGAAGGGACGAAAGTCGGCCGATGCGTCTGTAAAAGATGTAGGCCAGCGTGGTCGGGGCAGTCGAAGTCATAGTCCGGATCGCCAGAAGCGCAGGCGCATGAAACGTCGCGCGGCGCTGCCGGCGAGGGTCAAGTCATAGGCGGTGAGGCCCTCAAGGTCGCCCAGGTTCTGGGGCGGCCCATTCGTGGTGTGGGTTGGGCCGGAATACCAACCCAACAAGTCCGGCGAAACTTCCGGAACGCACAACACGTCGGCGACATTCTTCTCGTGATCGTAGCTCATCGCCAGGTGCAAACCGCCCTGCCACAACCGCAACGCCCCCTGCGGCAGTCGCTCGGGCGGCGCGACAGTTTTGGCGGGCAAGCCGAAGTAGTACTTCAGCAAGTTGGCTACGCCGTCACCCGCAGGCGCTGCGCTTTCGCCGCTGATCGCCGGATTGGCCAGTTCGGCGGCGGTGAAACTAGTTGCGCGCCAGAGATCGAAACCGGCGAGATAGCGCGCGACCTCGATCTCGTACCAGATGGAATCGGCGCTGGGACCGACGGTGATAATGGCATTCGTGGCCGTGCCGGTGATCGGGAGCGTTGCCTTGCGTTGGCCCCGCTCGTTCAAGGCCCAAGCCGTGATACGGTTCGTGCCCACCGGCAAGCTGAGCGTGAACGGCACGACTTCAACCAGGATGGGCGGGCCGCCCCAGTTATTACCTACGGAATCCTTGTTGGCATCCTTCCACACTTGCCCCGTGCTCTCCCACCAACCGCCAGCGACGACCAGCGCGGTGCAATCGTTCGTGAAGCTGCTGCCGCGCGTAAGGGTGGCGGCGAGCGAACACCAACCGAGCTGGTTTGAGCCCGGCGTGAGGGTGAGTTCGCCCAGATTCCAAACGCGGTTGGCGGCATAACCGACCACGGCTTTGGTCCGGGTCGTGTTGACGGTGACCACCCCGCGGCCCGCACTGGCGAGATCCCATTTCAATTCGCCAGTGTCGCTGGTCAGCACATTGCCGGATGGCGCGGGCGGGGGATTTGTCAGCCCGACCGCATTGGGGCCGACGCTGGTGCTGAGGCGGGTGGTGAAGGCGAATTTCCCCGAGAGCCCCATTTGGCTGCTGGAAAAAACATTCCACGCCCAGGTGCTTGCAAGCAGGTCAATCTCCTTGTCCGGGGTCAGCGCCATGGTGATTTCCTGCGCGGCCGACCGGACGTCACCACGGCGGAAAAGGTTCGCGGCGAGCAGGAGGTTGGCCATCTTGCCGGAATGCTGGGCGGTGTCGAAGTATTCGCGCGGGTAGCCCATCGTGGCCGTGCCGTCCTGACCCGGGCCATAGGCGTACATCCAGATGCCATCCCAATCCTGGAGCGCCCCATACGCGGCGAGGAGCAACGGGCCTTCGCTGCCATAATAGTTTGGCTGGGGATGGTTGTATTCGGTGACCACGAACGGTTTGCCCTGAATGCGCTGGCGGGCCAGGCCGGCGAGGGTGTTGTCGTCGCCGAGCGTGTTGACCAATGAGATGTTGGGGACAAACCAGTTGGCGGAATCCCACGGCGCGCCGGGAAATTGCGGGTGCTGCCAATAGGCGTGGCCGTCAATCACATCGAGCCGGCTTTGCACCGTGGTGGGGCTGTTGGCCATGATGGTGCCAAAGAGCAGGCCGGGATAGCCGCAGTTGGTGCGGACGTGGGCGACCATCAGATCGTAGTAGCGGTATTCGAGGTCGCGCAGGAAACGCAGCCAATCCTTGCGGGCTTCCTGCGTGCCGGCGTAACCGCTGCCGGAGAAACGAAGGTTCGGTAGCGTGCGCGCCGCGAGATTCGTGCCGATGGGCAAAGTGCCGAGTTGTCCACCCGTTTGGAACCGCACCTCAGCGATCCAGAAGGTCGCGAGTTCCAAACCCATGCCGCCGAAGTTCACGCGCACGTTGGGATCCGTCAGATTGGCTTGGAACGTGTTCGTGAACCGTTGCCAGTTGGTCGTCAACGCGAGCCCGACTCCGTAACCGACGGCCAGGTAATCGGGATGCGCCTGCATCACCGAGGCGTCGAAATTCGTCGCCGGACTGGACTTCGCCCAAAACGAGATCGTGTAAGGGTGGCCGTTGGTCACCCGCAAGGCGGCTTGGTTCAATTGGATATTCCAGGACGCGCTGCCCGCGTTGGTGACGATGATGCGCGCCGACGGCTGGCTGTTCGTGAAATCGGCGGTGACGGCAAAACTGGCCCGCGCCGTGCCGTGCTGCTCCGGATTCCAACTGGTCAGCGCGTTGCTGAACGCGCCGTTCTTGAGCAGGTTCGTGCCGAGCGGCTGGTTGATGATGTTCCACGCGGCGAGCAGGGTGGCGTCGTTGGTATAGCGGGCCACGAGCCAGTCGTTCCAGCGCGACTGGAGTTGCCCGGCGTAGCTCGCCGGCAACCGGTCCAGCCCGCCGTCGAACCATTTCTGGATAATGCCGTTCTCGTTGATGATTTCAACGAACGCCACCGCCGGGTCCTTGGCCAGCGGCAGCCCGGTGAAGCGGTTGGTCGGCGTCAGCAATTTCGTGGCATAATCCTTGTGCAACGCCAGCGCGGTGTCGTTGAAGTAGCCGACGATGTGCTGGTCCTTCCAATCCATCATGGTGATCGCGGTCCCGAGACCGTCGCCGGAGCGATACTCGCGGCCGACCAGCAGATTGATGTTCGCGTAAACGCCGTGGGCTTTGAGCCGCGACACGAGGAAGTGGAGTTTGTCGAGCTGGCTAACGTTGAGGTTGGTGCTCTTGGTGGCGGTGTAAGCGATAATGCCGCCCCCGTAGGCCCACGACGGATCCATGTGGTGAAAGCGGACGCAATTCACACCGAACTTGGCGAGCCGCGCGGCGACCGCGTCGGCTTTGTTCGTGGGCATGAACGGCGAGTCGCTTGCGAAGTTGACGCCGAGGAAACGGACCCGCTGGTTGTTCGCAGCAAAATGGCCGTTGGCATCCACGCTCACGCGGGAGGCGGAGACGATGGGCCTGTTCAGGGCCGAGAAATCCGTCACGACGCCGGGCAAGCCATCATCCCACGGCAGAACGAACGGAACGGCGAAGCCGCTGATCGCCGTCGCGAGCAGGACCATCGGGAGACAACGGAGACGCATTCGGCGGGAGATTAGGATGGCACGTGACAAAATGATAGGGCCGGCCGGCGCACAAGGCGTCGGCCGGCCGGTGAGGAAAACCGGAATCATGTGATTCCACTGCTCATGGCACGGGAGCGATCCACTGGGTGCGGAAGTACTTCGGCGCGCCGGAGATCGGCGTGGGGTAGGGGCTGGTGGCCCCGATCACATCGGCGTAGGTACCGTTCACCGCGGTCGAGCTCTGCAGCTTGGTAGCCGGTGGCCGGTTGCGCCCAAGTGACCACCACGTTGTTGCCAATCTTTTGGACGTTCAACGGTGGGCAGCCGACAACCAACCGCTCCAGTTTGAGATTGTCCAGGAAGATCTTGTTGTCCCCGTCAAACTGCCAGAGGCTCGATTGCACGACGTTGTTGAGCTGAACTTGGACGGGCATTTCAGTAACGGCCAAGTAGTTGGCGGCAAAGTCCGTCTTTGAGCCTTCCCCGATGCTGCCTTTGTTCAGCAACAAAGAGACCCGACTCCAGTTGCTGGACACACCGGTAAATGTCGTGTCTATCCGGGCCAACGTCCCCGTGCTGGTGTTGAAACGCGTTTGGAAGTCGAACGACACCGCAGTGGTGTCGGGCGCCATCCCTTCGGCGCGGGCGTCCATGCTCAACAGATAATCGGACAAGTCTCCCGAGGTGACGTAGCTATAATCGCCCGGACCGACCAACCCGCCATTGCCACCGGCCCAATTCGGCAGCGGGGAGTTGGTCGCGTATATCTCGTTGATCATCCAAAACATAAAGGCATTGCTGCCGCCCAAGCCGGTTACGGCATTGGTAGGATCAATCAGGTAGGTGGCTTTGACGCCGTTTGCCGACCAGCCGCCAATCGTGCCCGCCGACCAAGCTTCCCACACGGGTTTGTCGTCGAAGTTCCAGTCCAAGATACTGCCTAGCGGAACCTTGGGTGGGGGTGGCCCGGCGTATGTCAGAACCTCCAGCTTGATGTTGTCCAGGTAAACGACATTGTCTTCATCAAACCCGAATTGGTCGCTCGGCATGTGTTGGTTTTGGGCACATTCGACGACGGTGATACCCGTGACAATGCCGTTCGTGAAGGACGTGAAAGTCGTACCGTCGGCGAAACCGCCGTCCGCCAGAGTATAGACGAAGTGCGTCCAGTTACTGCCGGGATTGTACCCAATGTTCTTCTGGAGGGCCGGCGTTCCGGTCTTCAACTTCAATTGCATTTCACAGTTGGCCGTGGTTTGACCCGGTTTCAAGCCCTCCACCCGGGCGTCCCAGCTAATGATGTAATCGGCCAGTTCGAGGCTTGTGAACGCGGCCGGATCGAAAGTCCAATTCAGCGGCATCCCGAAGCCGACGCCGTAACCCGCGGCGTTAGTAGTGACCGGCCCCTCATACGGCGTGTTGGTGAAGGCGAATCGGTACACGAGGGGACCATTGGTTGGGTCGAGCAGGGGGTCGGTATAGCCGGTGGTGTATTCGTAGGTGCCAGGTTCGGGTGGCACGTCCGGCACGTTCCACGAGTAATAGTAACCAAAGCTCCACCCCGGTGCGGATGTGTCGAAGTCCGTGAAGGCGATTTGATTGGTGCCGGTGATTTGCGCGTGAGCCGGGACGGTGAAACCTGCGGCGCAAGCGCAGGCCAAGCCCAAGAGGGCCACCCTGAGTCTTTGGATTGATTTTGCTTTCATGGTATTGGGTCTTTGTTTGTGTTGGATTTGCTGTGTGGGCTGCTACCCGCGCCGAAACAGTCGGCGTGGTTTGATCGCCAGGCCCCTCGCGGCGAACTTCCGTCTCGCTCGGGTCGTATTGATTTCGAGCCATTTTTTCATCGCACTTCGGATTCAGTTTTCACGATGAATCATACGAACTATAGTCGGCCGGCGTTCGCCACGTAACTACCCGAACGGAGGGGGAGACGGGCAGCCAAGTCTTGATGCGGATGCGCGGCTCCCGCACTTCGCAAACCGGCGTTAAGGCAACACCAACCGATAATACCGTGGCCCCGGCGTGATCGGCAGCGTTACGGTGGCGAGGTTGTTCTCGCGGACGGGGACATTCGTGACGGTGGTCCAACTGACCGGCGGCCAAACCTGCAGCGCGCTCTGCAACTGGAATCCCACCGCAGCCGGTTCCCATGAAAGCGCAAGCTGGTTCGTGCCGAGCGCGGCGTTAAGTCGTGGCGCGGCGACGCCATAAAGCGTGGTGATCCCGTAGCCGGGGATCGTCATGGTCGCAACCGCATTGGTGAGGTTCACGTTCGAGTTGCGCCATAGATCGCCGTTCTGCGACGTGTATGCCCGGAAGCCCGTGACCGCGAAGGGCGTTGCGGGCACGGCGATGGTGGCGGGGATTGCGGACGCGGAGGTGTTCAACAACACCAGGGTGAGCGTGCGGTTGGTCTCATGGAGAAATGCGGTCGCGAGCAGGTTCGTTGCGCCGGTGACCGTGGCGTTTACCATCATCGTGCCAGGCCGGACGTAGCGGAAGTAGTGTTTCGCGGCTACATACTTGGCGGCGTTGGTCCGCGCGGTCGCGTCGGTCAGGGTCGAGGCGCTCACGGCGGCGCCGTCGGTGGTCTGCCAGTAAACCCAGGCGCTCTGCCGGCCGGCGGTGAGCGCCTGATGGATCCGCAACGCCAGTCCCCAAGCGCCGTCGCTCGGAAAACCGGAAGCGGGAAACAGCCACGCCGGATTCTCGCCCGAAGTCTCGGTCATCCACGACTTCTGGTTGAACCAGCTGAAGCCGCGGACATTGGCGGGGATGCCGGCTGCCGGGCTGGCGACCCAACCGTTGGCCCACCAGTTCCACTGCGTCGGCGTGGCGCCGGCAGCGCTCACCCCATCATTGGCGTACCCGTGGATGCAGCAGTACGCAAGCGCATTGGAAGCCTGCGGGTCGGCGAAAATGTTTTGCAGGTATTGCAGGTTCTTGTGAATGGCAGTGCTCCCGCCGCCGTACTGCCACATTCCGTACGCGTCGCCGCCCAACAGGTCTTCCGGCCCCATGATCTGGATCGGCGCGAGGTCGGGATACAAATCGAACTCGGCGCGCACCGCCTTCAGCGCGCTCAGGTAGCCGGCGGAAAGCGGGTAGGTGCAACTGTTGTAAAACTCTTCAAAATTCAGCTCGTTCTGGAGGCTGATGGCGTGGAACACGACGCCGTAGACCTTTTGAAACCCGCGGACATAGGCGGCGGTGCCACGCGCGAACTGGGTGAGTGCACTGGTCGGGCCGGTGCCGCCCAGCGCCAGATCGTTGAACTCGGTGCGGGCGGTGCCCGAAGTGTCAAGTTTGCCGCCGGAGAAATTATCGAACCAGATGAACGGCCAGGGCGTGCCGTCCAGGGGCAGCGGGAACGAATGGCCAGAGATGGTGTTGCCGGAAGTGACCTTCACCCACGGCGCGGGCGACCAGAGCGAGCCAATCAGCTTGAAACCGCCGAGCTGATTGCTCCGGTTCGCGCCAGCCTTCGCGGCCAGGCCGGCGGTGCGGGAGCCATCGTTGTTGTAATCAAAATAGTTCGTGTTCTGGTTGATGTTCGGCCCCATGACGGCGATGGGCGCGCTCCAACCGTTGAAGAGGTAGGTGTAGCTGCTAACGTTCGTGTAAACGCGGACGTTGTTGTTGCCGGGGCCGGGCAGGGCCGGGTTGTTGTGATACCACGGCGAATTGTAGGTCCCATTCTGGCCGTTGTAAGGCGACTTGAACTTCGGGGTCAGGTCCATGCGTAGGATGCTCGCTTGCAGATCATCGAAGTAGAGCGCCTGCCACCATGCCTGCTGCGCCTCGGTGCCGGAGAGGCACGAACCAAAACCATCCAGGGTTTGGCGCCGGCCGGCGGGGCTGGTGTCGATCGTCACCGATTGCGCGGAGGCAAAGCCCGCGGAAGCCGACCAGATACAAAAGGCCAGGCCGGCCACCGGTAATAACACAAATCGGCTGGTTGGTTTCATCAGTGGGTCCATCGGGTCTTGTTCGATTGACGATTGAGACGCTAACAGGCTCGCGCCGGCGGCGTCACTGCCCGAATGGAGGGGGAGATGGGCGGCGATGGAGAAACACAAAACGGGAAGTAGCGACCGGCTTCGGCCTGAATGCCGGAAAACTTGTTGCTCAGGTTGATTCAGCGTCTGACTTCCAGCCAGAACACCCAGTTCTCCGTATCCGGCACCGCCGGCGAGGTCCAGGCCGCTCCGCCGGTGGCATCCGGCAGTTTCGAGGACTCGCCCGTGCGTGGATTGTAGCGTTCGACCCGATAATTCCCAGGCGCAAGCTGGACGTTCGCCCGGCCACCGGCACGGAGGTAGATCACGTAGCATTCCCCCGGCTTCGCGAGGCACAAAGCCGGCGCGATGGCGGGACCGTTCTCGATGACCGGCAGCGCCTGACTCTCGCCGCCAACGAGGTCGGGACGCGGAGCGAGTTTCCACCACGCGAATCGCTCGAAGAAAGTCCGCAGCCGGCCATAGCTTTTGAGCATTGTCATTTCTGCGTTGCCGCGACCAGTGATCCAGCCGCCCATCCCGGCGATGTTCGCGCGCTCGCCCGTGGTCTGGTAACCGCCCGCCATGGTCATTTCCCACGCCAACCGGACCCGTTCCTCGCCGATGCGCGCCGGCCAGGTGCGTTTGCCGCCCCACGGATACGGATAATGATCCTCATAGCCGTATTCCTCGTTGATGACTGGCAACGGCCGGCCGGCATCGACTTGGGCTTGGCGCGCTTTGAACAGGAAATCGTAAGCCCCATGTTCGTCCCAGCTTTGGAACATCACATAGTCCACCCAAGGTGATTGGCCGAAGGGGAACTTGCCGCTGCCGTGGACACTGGCCAGGTGGCCGTAGGGATCCCACTCCTTCAACAGTGCTCCCATCTTCCCCACCCACGCTTCATCACGGCAGAGATGCCATTCATTGATCAAGTCCCACCAGACATTCGCGAACGCGCCGAAGCGGGCGACGCAGTAGCGATAGTAGCGCTGTTCGTCCGCGTTGCCCATGTTCGCCTTGCCGAACGGGTCCACGCCCTTGTCCGCCACATCGAGAGCGAAGATCAGGGAGACTTGCACGTCCCGGCTGAGGGCGTGCTTGAGCATCCGCTCGGCCTTGCGGAAGTGATCGAGATTGAAACGCGCGACATCATAGCCCGGATTCTCGATGTCGAGTGGCCGGGTCGCGGGCCAGGGCTCGAGCCGGAATTGAAATTCATCGTTGCTGACGATCATCGGCTCCTTCCAGCGCATGCCGCTGGCCGTGCGCCCGCTCAGGGCGACGCGGATGCGGTTCACCTTGAGCTGCGCGAGGCGGTCAAGGCTCGCGCGGATCATGGCGTCGTCCTGGAAACCAAGCAGCCAATAGGCGGTGGTGGAATTGTAGAAAAAATGTTCGCCGCTGCCCGTGCGCCGGAAGTGCGTGGGATGGTCGGGGTCCACGCGCACGATGCCTTGGCGCTGGCCGGCCCGGGCGGTGAAGGTGCCGTGGTGCGACTCGGTCGTGCCCGCGCGCCGGTAGTTCAGGACGTAATCATGCCGCCCCGCTTGCGTCGGCATGAAGCGAAGACGAAAGATCGAACCGTCGGCGCTGTCGCAAAAGCCATCCACCTTGAGCGTCGCCCCGTTGGCCCGGCTGAATTCCCCGCGGACTTCCGCCTCGGTGAAAGGATTGCCCGCCGGTGGATGGGCGATCTTCAGGGTGAATTCGATGTAATCGTAGCAATCCACATGCTTCACGGACTGGGTGAGGAAGGCGGCGGCCGGAGCCGGAGCGGCGCCAAGAAACCCGGCACGGGACAGCACAAAGAGGAAGGCGAGCAGAAGCGCGCACCGGATTCGTTGATTCATGAATGAACGCATGCGTCAGCGTGGTTGGGTTTTGAAAACCGGGCAATGCTGATCGCCGGCATGGATTAGTAGAAAGGGCAGGAACCGCCACTCCTGACGGTTCCTGCCAGCTTACGACCCAGTCAACCATACCTAACGCGGCCAAATCTACGCTACTCGCCCTCGCGCCGTAACTACCCGAACGGAGGGGGAGAGACGGGCGGTCAACTCTTGCGGAAAGTAGCGTTCGCCGGCGTGGATGGCGCGGATGGCGTGCAGCAGTTCCTGCAGTTGTGTCGCCTTGGCCCAGGTCCATATTGTTCCGCTCTTGATGAGTGATGAAAGTGGTGGAGGATAGCCAGGCCCGGGGCAGGCATCGTCAGTCGCCCCTGACC
>JANOHH010001353.1:0-1976 GCA_031406395.1 Verrucomicrobiota bacterium
GCGTGATGTCCTTGGTCGTGCCCAACCTCGCCGCGACTGCGGAGATCGCAATCCGCCGCCGGACAACTGAGGCTGGACATTTGGCCCGCCTTTCTCCCAGAATGGCACACGATTTTTTAACAAAAACAACCATCCTATGAATCCGCTATCCACTTCCATGTCCCTTTGTGCCTCCCTTTCACTCGCTTCGACGGGTCTGGCCGCGAACGTCGGTTCGCCCTTCTACGGCGATGCCCCGGACGATCATCATCCTTGGGCCGTTCATGATCAGAATCGTCCGCAGCCCAGCGTGGTCACGCCCGGCACGTTCAGCTCGCCGGAGCAACCCGGCAAGCCACCTTCCGACGCCGTGATTCTTTTTGATGGCACTGACCTCTCGAAGTGGGAGGCTGATACGGGCACGGGCGTTCCCACCAAGTGGGTCGTCAGGAATGGGGTCATGGAGTGCGTGGCCGGCTCGGGCTACGTGCGGACCAAGGCAACTTTTGGCGACTGCCAGCTCCACGTCGAGTGGGCCGCGCCCGCCAAAGTCGAGGGCAATGGCCAGGGCCGCGGCAACAGCGGCGTCTTCCTGATGGGATTGGTTGAAGTCCAGGTGTTGGATAATTACGGCAACCCGACCTACGCCGATGGCAGCGCCGGCTCGGTCTATGGCGTGAATCCCCCGCTGGCCAATGCCCTGCGCCCGCCGGGTGAATTTCAAACCTACGACATCATTTTCCGCCGCCCGGTTTACAAGGACGGCCAGCAACTCGATCCGGGCTACCTCACGGTGTTTGTGAACGGCGTCCTCGTCCAGGATCACACCCGGCTCGAAGGCGGCACCGGCCATATGGCGCGCACCAAGCCCGGCCCGTTCCCCGCCGTCGGCCCGCTCAAATTGCAGGATCATGGTAACCCCGTTCGCTTCCGCAACATCTGGTACCGGCCGTTGCCGCCGCGCGCCGTCGAGGGCGGCACCGACGGTTACCTCACCGCTGACGCCACCGCCGCCAAACGCGCGGAGATTGCCGCCATGATCCGCAAGGATGCCCCCAGCCAGAAGGACGCGGCCAATCCCCTGCCCGAATTGCTCCGCCTGACCGAGTCCCTCGTCTATGAGCAGGACGAGGCCACCGCCGAGCGGGCGCAAGAACTGGCCGGCCAATACCTCGCCAGCCTGCAAAAACTTACCCCGGCCCAGCTCGAAGCGAAAAAGGACGAGATCAAACACCTGCGCGACGTCACCAAGTATCTGATCCGGTTCAACATCATTCCGGCGGACGCCGAGCCCGTTGCCCAACTCGATCAAATCATCAAAGACCAGAACTGGGACAAAAAGAAATAACAGTGGTATTGGTTCGGGAGCGAATACCGGCCAACCAGAAACTCCGGACGGTCAGCCGACGACCCGAACCCCCGAATGACTAATCCGGACAATCTAGTCGGCATTCAACGGCCATGCCAGGCGCGGCCGGGCCGCGGTCGCCAAAGCCGGTGCGTGCGGCGAGGGGGTGGTCAGCGGAATGGATGCCAGAGGAATCCGCAAGGGGTATGGGGCCAGCCCGACCTTCATTCCTCTGACATCCATTCTCCTGACGATGTGCCCGTTGGGAGGTTCAAGCCTTGCGAACCCGGCAATCCGCGCTCCTGAAACAGCATTCGCAGAATGTGTCGCGTTCGGCCGAGCTTTATCCGGAGCGCGGGCGGTCCCTCGCCCGCAGCACTTTGCCTGCGCTGAAACTTCCGGATTATCTGAAGCCGTCTCTGCCGTCCACCCGCTGCGACCGGGGACCGGTCGCGCTCCAATTTGGTGGGGCCTTCGCCCCTTTGCGACTTTGCGTTGAAAATCTTCTGCATGGCTACTCCTAAACCGAACCCGCTGGTCGCTGCCGCTGCGCCCATCGCGCAGCGGCTTCTGTCCTTGGATGCCCTCCGCGGTTTCGACATGTCCTGGATCGTCGGCGCCGAGAGCCTGGTTTCGGGCCTGCGGAAAA
>JANOHH010001357.1:0-2073 GCA_031406395.1 Verrucomicrobiota bacterium
ACCACGCTCACGTCGAGCCGGGAAGTTATCAACGCCCGACGACTTAGACGGCCGTCCGCGGATCGTGGGGGACGAAGCCAAGGGTTGCCGTGTTGGCCGAACCAAATTCGAGGATAGCCAAGGCGCTGGGAAGGTGTTAAGAAGACGGCATACCAATTTCATGTTCCTGAAATTTATCAAAAAACATGTGCGCGTTCGTTCGCCAGATTTTATGAAGAAACTCGTTCGACCTTACCTCGCCGTTGTCACCTGCTTGCTGGTCCTGACCGGAAAACTCGCTTCCGCTGCGGACAATCCATTCGTGGGCAACTGGGCGCTAACCCTACCGGGTGGCTACGTCGGCTGGCTGGGCATTACCCAGGAGAAGAATTACCTCGACGGCGCCATGCTCTGGCGTTGGGGCAGTGTGACGCCGCTCGACAGCGTTTTCCTGAACGACAAGGCACTGGTGTTTACCCAGGTCCGCGAAGTCCAGCGGAAGAACGACGCGGGCAAGGTGGTGCGCACGCACCGTTTCACGGACCGTTTCGTGGCCCAACTCCAAGGGGACACCTTGACTATCGTTGCCTTCCGTCCGCACCCCGATGGCAGCGGCGTGGACCGCGAGGAATTGAAAGGAAAACGGATTCCGCCGTTGCCGCCGGCGCCCGATCTCGCGAAGGTGAAATTCCGCGAACCGGTCAAGCTCTTCAACGGCAAGGATCTCACCGGTTGGAAACTGGTGGAGCCCGACGCGGTGAATGGTTGGAGTGCGCAGGACGGCCGGTTAAGCAACCGGCCGGTGCAGGTGGAAGGCCAGCCCCACAAGAACTACGGCAACCTCCGCACCGAGCGCGAGTTTGAAGACTTCAACCTCACGCTGGAAGTTAGCGTGCCCAAGGATGGCAACAGTGGCATCTACCTCAAGGGGCTGTACGAGGTGCAAGTGGCCGACACTTTCGGGAAGGGGCTTGATTCCCATAACATGGGCGCCGTTTATAGCCGAATCACGCCCTCCGCGAGCGCCGAGAAACCGGCGGGCGAATGGCAGTCGCTTGACATCACCCTCCTGGACCGGCACATCACCGTCGTACTCAACGGGCAGACGATCATCAACAACCAACCTGTGCTGGGCATTACCGGCGGCGCGCTCACGGCGGATGAATTCAAGCCCGGCCCCATCTATCTCCAAGGCGATCATGCCGGGGTGGAGTATCGGAATGTGATTGTGCGTGAGGTGGCAAAGTGAAACCGACCGCGTTCACATCGAGTTTGCGAACGGCAAGGAAAGGGTCCGCAAAACCTTCGCGGGGCTTTACATTGATTGAACTGCTCGTCGTCATCGCGATCATCGCGATCCTGGCAGCGATGCTCCTGCCGGCCTTGTCCGCGGCCAAGATGAAGGCCAAGCAGATCCAGTGTGCCAGCAACCTCAAGCAGATGACCCTGTCCTGCTTTATGTATGTCAACGACACTTCGCGGTTCCTGCCGTACAACCCCATCGATCCCACCTACTTCAGTACGCTCTGGATGGGATCGCTGATTAACTATCATGCCAAGGTGCAGGCGGTGCGCCTATGCCCCATGGCTCCGGATACCAAAAAGGACGTCCCGGGCACCGCCGACATCGCCTGGACGTGGGGTTCCACACCCGTCCTGCGCGGTGGCTATGCAATGAACGGCTGGCTTTACACCGATGATCAATATGGAATTCCGACCAAGTATCGGTTCATGAAGGAGGCGGGGATTCAAAAGCCATCGGCCACGCCGATCTTTGTTGATTCGATCTGGGTGGATTTGTGGCCCCTGGCGACCGACAAGCCGGCGACCGATCTATACGCCGGATCCGGCAATGCGGGTGGCGCCGGGAGTATTGGGGGGATGAGCCGCGCCACCATCGCCCGTCACGGTGGCCGGAGCCCGAGCAGCGCGCCAAGAAAAATCGCGGCGGGCCAAACAATGCCCGGCGCGGTGGTCATGGGCTTGACGGATGGCCACGTGGAAACGGTCAAGCTCGAGAAGCTTTGGGACTTCTATTGGCACAAAGACTACGTCCCGCCGGCCAAACGGCCGAATTAGAGCCTGGCAGCGCAA
>JANOHH010000008.1:0-1536 GCA_031406395.1 Verrucomicrobiota bacterium
GTCAACTCCAACTTCTCGGTCGGGTTCATGCCCGCGGCGGGTTCGTCCAAGAGCAGGAGTTTCGGCAGCGTGGCGAGCGCGCGGACAATCTCCAACCGCCTTTGTTCACCATAGGGCAGACTCCGGGCATTGGCTTCACGAAAGCGGCCCAGCTTGAAAATTTCCAACAGTTCCATGACCTGCGTTTCAACGGCCTTTTCGCCGTCGCGAAAGCCCCGGCCGCGCCAGAGCGCATCGCGAATGCCGTGCGAGCGATGCAGTTGCACGGCAGCGCGCACGTTGTCGAACACGCTCATGGAGGCGAACAACCGGATGTTTTGGAAGGTGCGGGCGATGCCGCGCCGGGTTAGCTGATGCGGCTTCAGATTGGCGGTCGGTTGGCCCTGGAACGAAACCGTACCGCCGGTGGGTTGGTAAACGCCGGTAATGAGATTGAACGCGGTGGTTTTGCCCGCGCCATTCGGGCCGATGAGACCGACGAGTTCATGGCCACCAATTTGCAAATCCAACTCTGAAACCGCCGTCAGGCCGCCGAAGCGGATGGTGACTTTGTCGAGTTGAAGTAACGCGTTGTTCATGCCTTTTGCCTGGCCCGGCCGAACGTGAACAGCCCCTGAGGCCGAGCGATCATCAACACAATAATCAGCAGTGAATAGACGATCATGCGGTATTGGCTGAAATTCTGGAGCATGTCCAGGAGGGCAGGAAATTGGCGCAGAAAATCTTCTAGCCATGGCAAGGCACGTAACCACTCAGGGACTAAGCGAAGTACTTCCGGCATTAAGGTCAGCAGCACCGCCGCGACAATCACGCCGGCGGTCCGTCCCATGCCGCCAAGGATCACCATCACCACGATGTCGATGCTTTTCATGAAGTCGAAGCCGCCGGGCGACAGAAATTGTTTGTGATGCGCGTACAGCCCACCCGCGATGCCCGCGAAGAAGGCGCCGATGACAAACGCTGTGACTTTGTAACGCACGGGATTAATGCCCATCGCACCGGCCGCCACTTCGTCGTCATGCACGGCGAGGAAACCGCGCCCATAGGTGGAACTCACCAAACAGCCGATGACGAAGACCGTCAGGGCGGCAAAACTCCACGCCCAGGCGAACGTGGTCCAATGCGGGATGCCGGTAAGTCCCGTGGCTGCGCCAAAAGCCTCGGTGGTTTGGAAAAAGACGCGGATGATTTCGCCGAAGCCCAGCGTCACGATGGCGAGATAATCGCCCCGCAGCCGCAACGTCGGCACGCCGACGGCCAGACCCGCCAGCGCCGCCAGCAATCCGCCCAACAATAGCGCGACGAGGAATAGTTGCGGCTGGGCCCAGGGCGGAAAAGTGTTCTGCAGCGCCAGAGTAAACTTGGCCGCGGTGTAGCCGCCCACTGCCATGAACCCTGCATGGCCCAGACTGAACTGGCCGGTGTGGCCGTTGATGAGATTCAGACTGACCGCCAGGATGATGTTGATGCCGATGTCGATGGCGATGCCAAGATAGTAGCGGTTGAACTGGGCTGAGAAATACGAGACCGCCAGCG
>JANOHH010000023.1:0-6586 GCA_031406395.1 Verrucomicrobiota bacterium
GTCATCATGACGGAGCAGGAATTGATCGGCGTGCGGGATCCGCATGGGTTTCGCCCGCTCTGCCTCGGTCGCGTGGATGATGCGTGGGTGTTGGCGAGCGAGACCTGCGCACTGGATTTGATTCACGCCAAGTTTGTCCGCGACGTGGAGCCAGGCGAAATCGTGGTCATCAACCGGGACGGCCTGCACAGCCTCAAGCCGTTTCCCAAACAGGAACGCCGGGCGTTCTGCATGTTTGAGTATGTCTATTTCGCCCGGCCCGACAGCACGCTGGCGGGGCGGAATGTCTACAAAGTTCGCGTCGAGATGGGCCGGCAACTGGCCCGCGCCCATCCGGTCGACGCCGATTTGGTCATTCCCGTGCCGGACAGCGGGGTTTATGCCGGGCTGGGCTACGCGGAGGAATCAAAAATCCCCTTCGAGCTGGCCTTCATCCGCAATCACTACGTGGGGCGCAGCTTCCTCCAGCCGTCGCAACTCATCCGCGACTTCAACGTGCGCGTGAAGTTGAACCTCATCGAGGAACTGGTGCGCGGCAAGCGCGTCATCATCGTGGACGATTCCATCGTGCGCGGCACCACCTGCAAAGCGCGGGTGAAGACACTCAAGGAGGCGGGCGCCAAGGAGGTCCACGTGCGGGTAAGTTGTCCGCCGCACATGCACTCTTGCGTGTATGGCATTGATTTCCCCGACCGCACCAAGCTGATGGCGGCCAATCATTCCGTTGAAGCCATCCGGGATTATCTTAACGCCGATTCCCTGCACTATCTCTCGACCGAAGGCATTGTGGCCGCGACGGGGTTGCCGAAGGAAAGTTTCTGCCTCGCCTGTTGGGACGGCAATTATCCCGTGCCGTATGATCCGGCGACGGACAAAGAGGTAATCGAACGTCGGCGCAGTCGGGTGGAATCCCTGCGCGACTCGTTGCCGAAGGACGGACAGCAGATCCGCCTGTTGTAACGCGCGCGACCGGCCCCCGGCCGCCAGCGCGGGAGCGGTTCGATTTCAAAGGCGTCACGGATCGCCACCGGAATGGCGGCGGCAAACTGACGCTGGCCGGCGACATGGCCTCGAAGGGGTCATGGTGGAGCAGAGCGGGCGGAGTCAGCGGAGGCCGGAGCCGAGCGGTGGGTGGGTGCGGAGTTGCAGCGGCTGGGGTGGGATGCCGCGGAATTGGGGCGGCGGCGGCGGGAGATGACGATGGCGTGGATTGCGGCGCGGTTGGGCATGGGGACGGCGAGCTAAGTGAACAAGGGGCTATATCGGTGGCGGAAGGGAACGCTGGCGTGAAGAGTCATGAGTAAACAAAACCAAGAACCCCTTTATGGTTCAGTTGACTGGAGTAGTGAAGTAACTATTGTGGAATTTAGCCAATGCTAAAGCACCCCGGATCAAGAAGCTTGTTCCAACGATTCCTGTCCCTTAGCCTTGTTAAGCGGATGACTTGGAGGACTATGAACTGGTTCAACTTCATACTTTCAAAAATGCCTCTATCGGTGATTCGTGAGATTTCCCGCGCCTATGCGATGGCAAACGGAATGCATATGGTGAATTCTGGAAAACTTATCCTTGTTGGGTGCTCCGAATTCATTAGTGCGCTTGAAGATGACTTACGATGGTTGGATTTGCATTACCGATATGGGAGCATTTTGGTACAGCGGGAGACGAAAGTGATTTTGGAGGCTTTCAATCAGTCTCGAACGTTTGAAAGGACGGTGCGTTATCCAAGCCCGGTGATGGTTCTGCACCTTGACCGCTCAGAACGCCGAATCACTAGAATGGTTTCTCAGGCGGCAGCGCGTCGCTTATGGGCCAAGCGAGGCGTAACATGGTTATTTGGGCATTCATACGCGTTGCGAATCGCGGAATCAACATTGCTAGGCAGTATTACACGGGAATTAGCAGGGCTGCTATCGCTCAAGCCAGAAGCAGTTTTGCAAGAAAGAATCAGGGTCTTTTGCTAAATACTTTACACTGCAACGCAGTGTCCCGCACAGAAGGTGTGAAGGAAATCAATGGCACTGATACGAAAAGTGTCAATGAAGTTGAACTCTCCAACCATAAACAATTGAACTCGACACGCCAACCTGCTGGCTTGAAAGCACACGCCCGCATTTTTGCGGACAAAACCAACCCCAGAAACGGAAGTCGCCAATACAGTTGAAAGCCTCTCGTCTCGAATTTTGAAAACCGGGAGAAAAATCATTTGGATTTCGCCGAACACCACCCCGACGTTCCCGGTCGAATCCGCAAACCTTTTTACACAGGCTCGGTCATGGGCTTCCGGGGTGAAGGTGTTGTGGCCCAGCCCGGCGCGATCCAGTTGGCCGAGGATGAAGGCTTTGATGGTTTCGGGACTCAAACGTGGCAGCACGACCGAGTAGGTGACGCGGGAGCGGATTTCCTCGTTGACGGTCAGGCTCAAGGATTGGAGCAGTGGTGGCTGGCCGATGAGCACCAAGTTATGGGAGCGGGGAAAGTCTTCACACAGGAGCCGGAGTTTGCGCAGACAGTCGGCGGGCATGAGGTGGGCGTCGTCAATGACGGGCACGAGCCTCTGGCTGGCGCGGTGGATGCGGAAGGCTTCCTGGACGAGCAGGCGTTCGCAGCGATAATTAGTGCGCTGGCTGGAGGCGGTGCTGGAGCCGGCGCAATCGCCAACGGAGTCAGATACGTCTGCGCTCGTCGTGCATCTGCCGGGTGGCGCGTGCGTGGAGATCACCGATGTGAAACAGGTGACCGTTGCCGTGGCGTTGGTGCGGGCGTTGGGCCTTCAGGCTTCCGGAGCGAGATTAGATTTGCGGGTGTTCCAGTGCTTTCGTCATGCTCGGCAGATGAACAATGAACTGATGGTGGGCGGACGCTGGGTCGGCTTGTTGACCTTAGCCGCAATCTGGGCCACGGGATGTCATGGCGAAAAGGGTATTGCAAAGGCTTGGACTACGAAGGCAGTGGTTGGACGGGTAGGGGAGAACCACTATTACACCCCGGCGAATCAGATTCTCACCCCTGCCGGCATTCAGGTGGAATTGCCCGACCTCCGACCGCAGGCGCTGGCGCTCAGTCCGGACGGCCAACGCCTCGTCACCGCGGGCAAGACTCCGGAGTTGGTGGTCATCGAACCGGCGACCGGGAAAATCCTCCAGCGCGTGATGCTGCCTTCAGATAGCGATAAGGACCCGGCGCCGGATGCGGTTTCCACCCACATGCTGAAACCGGACAACGAAGGGCAGGTCAGTTTCACGGGACTGGTATTCTCGCCGGATGGAGCACGGATTTATCTCGCAAACGTCAATGGCAGCATCAAGGTGTTCGGGGTCGAAAACGGCACGAACGTGGTCGGATTGTTCTCCATATCGCTGCCGCCGGCCAATGCGCAGGGGCGCAAGCCAGAAATTCCGGCGGGCATCGCGGTGACACCCGATGGCAAACGGCTCTATGTGTGCGGCAATCTCTCGAATCGCCTGCTCGAACTCGACACCAGCAATGGCCGGCTGTTGCGGACGTGGGACGTGGGCGTCGCCCCGTACGATCTTGTGCTGGCGGGCAACAAAGCTTATGTGAGCAATTGGGGCGGGCGACGCCCGGACGCAACGAGTCTCACCGGGCCCGCCGGACGCGGCACGTTCGTGCGCGTGGACCCAGTGCGTCACATCGCCAGCGAAGGCTCGGTGTCGGTGATTGACCGGACTGCCGGCGGCACGGCCGCCGGGCCACAAACCGAAATTCTCACCGGCTTGCACGCCTCCGCTTTGGCCCTCACGCCGAATGGTCGTTGGCTCGTCGTCGCCAATGCCGGCAGTGACACGCTCAGCGTGCTGGACACGCGCACGGATCGGATCGTTGAAACGATTGGGATGCGCCAAAATCCGGCGGACTTGTTCGGCGCCCAACCCAACGCGCTGGCCTTCGACCTGTCCGGCAAAAAGCTTTTTGTCTGCAACGGATCGCAAAACGCCGTGGCGGTGATTGATTTCGAACCCGGCCAATCAAAACCGCGCGGGCTGATTCCCGTCGGCTGGTTTCCGGGCGCCATCGCGGTCGCTTCGCGCGCGTCGGCCCCCTCGATCTATGTCGCCAACATCAAAGGCATCGGTTCAACGAAGAAGTACCAGCCGGGCGAAAAGGTTGAATACAACTCGCATCAATACTTTGGCACATTGTCACTGGTACCCGTGCCGGGTAAACGGGAGTTGTCGCGGATGACCCAGATTGCGCTCGGTAATATGCGCTATGGGCTGCTGCAGGAAGCGCGGTTGCCAGCGCGATCAAACCAACCTGCGCGCCCCGTGCCCGAACGCGTCGGTGAGCCGAGCGTATTCAAGCATGTCGTTTACATCATCAAGGAAAACCGCACCTACGATCAGGTGTTTGGCGACCTTCCGCAGGGCAACGGGGACCCGTCCCTCTGTATCTTTGGTGAGCAAATCACACCCAACCAACACAAGCTGGTGCGCGATTTCGTGCTGCTGGACAACACCTATTGCTCCGGCATTCTCAGCGCGGACGGTCACCAATGGGCCGACACCGGCATCACCACGGATTACATGGAGAAATCGTTCGCCGGCTTTCCACGCAGTTACCCCGACGGCATGGAAGATGACGACGTGGACGCCCTGGCGTATTCCCCCACCGGGTTCATCTGGGATAACGTGCTCGCCCACCGCAAGAGCCTGCGCATCTATGGCGAGTTTGCCGCAACGGAGAAGCGCTGGGCGGATCCAAACCGAAAAGGACCGATAAAGTTCCCGGAACACTGGAAAGATTTCACCAATGGCGGCGGCGAGCTCCGCATTTGGAGCCGGCCGATGATTGAATCCATCCGCCCCTATCTCTGCACCAACATCGTCGGTTGGGATATGAATATCTCGGACGTATTCCGGGCGCGGGAATTTATCAAGGAACTGCACGAGTACGAAAAGACCGGAAGCCTGCCGAACTTTATCGTCATTTGCCTGCCTAACGACCACACCAGCGGCACCAAGCCCGGCGTGCCGACGCCGGCCGCGCAGGTGGCGGACAATGATCTCGCGTTTGGCCAGATCGTCGAAGCTTTGAGCAAAAGCCCCTTCTGGAAGGAAACGTGCATCTTCGCCATTGAAGATGACCCACAGGCGGGCTGGGATCACGTGAGCGGTTATCGCACGACAGCCTATGTGATCAGCCCCTACACCAAACGCGGTGCCGTCGTGAGCGCCCAATACAATCAGACGAGCTTGCTGCGCACGATGGAATTAATGCTGGGCCTACCGCCGATGAATCAATTCGATGCGACCGCGACACCGATGACGGATTGCTTCACCGCGACGCCAGACTTCACGCCATTCAAGGCCTTGTCGAACAACGTGCCGCTCGATCAGATGAATCCCGACCCCAAGAAGATTTCGGACCCGCTACTGCGCAGGAATGCGCTGGCTTCCGCCCGTCTGCCCCTCGGCAAACCGGATCAATGTCCGGAAGATCAACTCAATCGAATCCTCTGGTCCGCGATGAAAGGTTCATCCGCGCCGTACCCGCAATGGGCGGTCAGCTTGGTGGACGACGACTGAGGTAAACAATTGAGCGGAGTGGTTGGAGTTACCGCACTACAAGACTGCAAAGGTGAACGATTCATGGCCGTGTTGGGAATCCTGCCCATTGGATCAGCAGTGACAGCGTTAAGGGTTCAAATCGTAAAGGGCACCAAACTAAATTACTTGAAATAGAACCCTATGAAGAGCCCAAACGTCAAAAGGCCGATGGTCTTTATGGCCATTCTATTCTTGGTGGCTCCTATGCTATTTCTGTTGGTTTTTATCCTGTGGGTTTCGTCGGTACTTATGGGAAAACCAAGTTAGGAGACGCTATCGGCCTGAAGCGGCGCTTGCAATTCCGTCCGTGTCGCCCCAAGCTGGAAGGGTGACGATTAATCAAGTCCCATCACGGGACTGTTGTAATATATGAACATCAATCCGGAAACGGACCTTGACCTGGAAAAATTGTTCCTGCCCGCTTGGGCGCAGGGAACGTCTGACGCCAACCGCTACGCCAAATACACTGGCAACGAAGGCGCGCCGCGCGAACGGCGCGGCGATGACCGCAGCGGTCGGCGCCCGCCGCGGCGCGATGCTGGCCCGGGAACGCGCAATGATCGCCCTGGCGGTCCGCGACGGGATAGCGGTTTTGGGCGTCCAGCGCGCGACGACCGCGGTGGTCCGCGACGAGATGATCGCCGAGGTCCACCCGATCGCCGCGATGCCCCGTTGCCGCTGCCACAGATTTCGGCCTCGTTAATACCGGACGAAAGAGGCGTCCAGTCCATGGCTCGCCAAGTGAAAATGACGGGCCGGGCGTTTCCGTTGTTCGACATCGCATTCTTGATTTTGCAAAAGCCGGAGCGTTATTCGATTCGCCTGACGGTGGAGAAAAATGCCCAGGGCCAGTTAGTGCAACAGATATTCGTGTGCGCGCTGGACGAGACGGTGTGGTTGAGCGAGGAGGAAGCCGTGGCGCACGTGCTGCAGAAGCATTTTGCCACGTTTTACCAAGCCGAGCGCACGGCGACCGAGCCACCCAAGGGCGTTTATACGTTTGTCGGCCAGGGCGA
>JANOHH010000054.1:0-1094 GCA_031406395.1 Verrucomicrobiota bacterium
CTGATAGCCGTTGACCAGCCATTCGAGTTTGCCCGTCGTGATGTCCACGAGCAGTCCATGCACGGGAATCTTTGGGCCGATGAGCGGGCTGTGGCGGACGATGTCGCAAGCCTTGATGACATTCTGCCGTTCGCTGCTGAACATGCCGAAGAATTCATTCAGATTGTCCGGCAACGCATTCCGCTCGATACCCAAATCCTTGAACCTCTCCACCAACTGTGTCGTCGTGGTCTTGCACACGAGGCAGTCCGTGTGGCCAATGATGGCAATTTCCTTGCCGCCCTTGATCGCACAGGCCATTGCCAGTGTGCGCGTCATGGAACTCATCGGGTCGAAGATGATGTTGCCCGAGTTTCGTAGCCAAATGAATTTATCCTCCGGCACGCCGAGTACCGCAGGAAACAACCGGTTCAACCGCGCGTCAATGCACGTGAGCGCGACCACCGGCAGTTCGTCGGCGAAATCGTCTGGATGCAATCCGGCGTTCTGGTCACCCTCCGCCGCGCGGTGGTTCGCTTCAATGATGGCTTCAAACAGGCGCATAGTAATTTGGGATTCAGGTTTGGCTTGGGCCGCGGGCCTCGGTCGTTAGAAATTCGTAGGCCGCGTTCTGGGACTTGGTCCATTCCTCTGCCAGCGACCGTGAACGTTCATCCATGCTGGCAAAAAGATCGGGATGACATTCCTTGATGCGAGTGCGGTAGGCCGTCTTGATTTGTCCCAGCGTGGCACTTGGGTGCACGCCAAGAATTTCAGCCGGGCTGAGTTTGTGCGGAGGTTCGACGGGTGCAGCCTGTGGCTCTGGTTCGGGAATCTCCGCCGATTGGCTGCGCGGCAGCAATGCTCGCAGTTCCAGCCGCAGGGGCGTGGCCAGGATCACACGCAACCCGTCCGGTCGAAAGAAGATCACGCCGTCCAGCAGGCGTAGATCGTTGCTCAGGGTTGACCACTGGACTTCGGGGAAACGCCGCAGCAACTCGTCCCGGCTCATCCATCCGCGGGATTCGGCCACACACCACGCCGAGAGGCCGAAGCCCGTGGCCGCCACGCTTGACGGCGCGGCCGACGATCCGCCGCCGACGGGCGCGCGGTCC
>JANOHH010000066.1:0-4145 GCA_031406395.1 Verrucomicrobiota bacterium
TGATGCACCACGATGGACGCGGCCAGGTTCGCGAGTTCCATGGCCTCACGCATCGTCGCTCCGGCCGCCAGTGCGGCAAGGAGATTGGCCGAAACCGAGTCGCCCGCCCCCACAATATCAATCTCGCTGCGCACCGGCAGCGCCGGCACATGCTCCGATTGTCCATCCGGCGCAGCGCCGACAATGCCGCGCTCGGCCAGGGTTACAAACACTGGACGACCATTCTGCCGAGCCAGGCCCGCGGCGACCGCCGCGATGTCGGTCACGGCGGAGGAAGGTTTTGTTCCCGTGAGCGCCGCCAGTTCGGCGGCGTTCATTTTGAAAAGCACCGGCGGAAAACCCCGCAAACTGTGCCGGTTATCGGCCAAGATCAACCGCTCCGGTTTCTCCTTTGCAATGTTACCGAGCGTTGCGAGGACGCCGGTCGTCAACACACCGGTTTCCGGTTCGTCCACCTGCCCCAGCAAGGCGAGGGCGTCCACGGCGTTGGCCGCCGCCGTCACGGCGGCGCTCAAGCGCCCGGACAAAGCCGCCGGCGTGGGCTTCCAGTTCTTCTGATCGAGCCGGTTCAACTCGCGCGGCGATTTACCCGGTTCGAGGATCAGCGGTTTGCAATAGGTAAAGGTGTGCCGCTCGTTTGTTTGAAGAAAGTGATCCAGGCGCACGCCCGGTTTCGCGGCCAGCGCGCGGCAAAGCTCGTAACCTTCGCCATCCTCGCCCGCGAAGCCCACCGGGTAAATCGTCCCCACGCCCAGCGCGATGAGATTGTTCAACACCGTGCCCGCGCCGCCGGGTTGGGCGCGAACGTTGGTCACGTTGTACACGGGCAAACCGGTTTCAATCGAAGTTTCCGTCCGGGCGGGATCAATCTCCAAGTAGCGATCCAGGCAGAAATCACCGACGACCGCGACACGGAGCCGGGAGTATTTCGCCGTGATGGCCTCGAAACGGTCGGCGTTCATGACCGTCAGCCTTGGAAAATGCGCTCGAGCAACGGCGCGGCATCACGATAGTCGGGAATGACAATGTCCGCGCCGACGCCGAGCAAACGCTGGCGCTTCCATTCGTCGAAGCGACCGGAGCCGTTGTTGGCTTCGTCGCTGGCCACCGCCACCGCCAGGCCGCCGACCTCTTTGGTGTTCTGGATTTCCACGTAGCCATCGCCGAACGAGAGCAGTTGCGCGCCGGGAATCGAGTTCTCGCGCAAGATGCGCTCGATGACCATTTTTTTGGAGAAATTTTTGTAGTTATCCTGTGCGCCGTAGATATGCCGGCCAAAATAAGGAGTAAGGCCCAACAACTCCGCCTCTGCCTTCACGAACTGTTCGTCCGTGCCGCTGGCCAGGTAAACCGTGAGGCCACGCTGTTTGAGCAATTCCAGAAGCGCGCGGGTGCCGAAGACCGTCAGATCGTCCGGCCGCAGCTTTCCGCCGCGCAATCCGTCGGTGCGATGGCGGATGCGTTCGTCGAGCCGGCGGAGGTATTCGTGTTTGTACCAGAGAGGCTCGCACGGAGTCCCGCCGCGTTCCGTGATGCGCTCGGCCAGTTGCATCATCTGGTAAATCGTCTGCTTCCCGTTCAAGCGCATGATGTCGTCGAGGCAGAGCTGGCGGCGGGCTTCGGCGGTTTCCCCCGGCAACGCGGGCAGCATCTCGACAAACATCGGCACCATGATATCCGGCCAGCCTTCGCGAATAATTGAAAGCGTGCCGTCGAAATCGAAAAGGACGTGGCTGATCTGCGGCCGCGGCGCAAAGGTGGGTGTGAATTCCACCAGCCCGGTGAAAGCGTTGGAGGCAGTCATATTATTTCACCAATTCCGGCTGCTCCATAAACGCGTAGCAGGCCATGTGACAGATGCCCATGTGCGCGTCTTCCACCCGGCCGTAGTGCGTGTCGTTGATGACGATCACCTGCTCGGCGATTTCCGCCAGGCGCCCGCGCTTGGCACCAACCAGCGCCACGGTGCGCAGGTCGTTTTGCTTCGCCCACTCGAAAGCTTTCACCAGATTCGGCGAGTTGCCGCTCACGCTCATCGTGAGGACCAGGTCGCCCGGTTTGCCGTAATTGCGCAGTTGGCGGACGAAAATCTCGTCATAGGCATAATCGTTGCCGAGCGCTGTCATCCAACTGACGTTGTCGTTGAGCGACATGACGCGAAAGCATTTGCCCACCTTGTCGGAGCTGCCTTTGCCGAGATCGGTGGCAAAATGCGAGGCGTTCGCGGCGCTGCCGCCGTTGCCGAACACAAAAATCTGCCGGTCTTCCTTCCAGGCAACGCGCAGTTTCTCGATGAGTTGGGCCACGCCGTCCGTCGGGATGGAATCGAGTGCGCTTTTTTGCATCCGAACATAATCAGAGATCCATTGATTCATAGGGGCGGCATGATAGCGCCGGAGCGGGGAGTGTCATGGAAATTTTGTTTGGCCGCGCGGGCAGGCCATGTCCGGGCTTGGCTGCTGAGGTGGAGGCCGTCGCGCTGCGACGACCAGTGCCGCGTTCGGCGGCGCAATCGTGTTCGGTGAGTGAAACCACAAGCAGGTCAAACCACTTTCGTTCCGCCCGCTCCACGCGGGCGGGTTCGTCGCAGCGCGACGAACTCCACCAAACGGAGTGATAAGTGGTACGCGCAAGCCAGCAACAAGTCGCCCACCGGCACGACATCTTCACCCAACGCAGCGAGTCGGATTTCCGGGCCGGGCTGGAACGCCTCCATCGTGGAACCCGTCAGCGCAGCGGCGACGGAGGCCCGCAACGGTTCGCCCACGCCGGAGAGCCCGCCGCCAAGAAGGAAGACTGGCGGCTGATACAAATGCACACCAAGCCCCGCCTTGACAGGGAATTCACCATGGATCAGGCCCATTCTTCTTTGTAGAAGTCCGCTGGGCAAGCCACCAGATGTCCCGGTTATTGGCGAAACGCCCGTCGTCCAATCGGCTGTAATCCGTAATCTGGGCGTCGAGACCAAGCCTCCCAGCGCGTGGTTTCTCAACCCACTTGTGCGTCTCGGCATGACCGTCGAGGTAGGAAAATGCTCCTGCGCCACTATGAAATGCCGCAGGAAAATCCACCCAGCCTTGTTGAGCTGTCGCCGCGAAACTGTCTGGAATGCGGTGGCCAAACCCACCGTCATTGATGCTGGCCGGATGTTCGTCGGTGAACACCCAGATTTGAGATGGACGCGGCGCATCGCCGTCCTTGCCAAACACGCGCCACCTGCCACCACGATTGTTCGGAACAACTCCCACCTGCTGGGAATCAAGCCAATAACCCATCGTCGCTTGCCCATCGGACCAACTACCCACCGCCTGGCTGGCAGCCACACTCCGGATGCGACGAACCTTTGCTCCCCCAGGACGCTGCACGGTGGTCCAGTCCCCGGGGCACTGATATATGCCGACGTTGACGGTGTAAGGCCCAAGCACAGCGGTCTTCGGGTCGAGCAAGGTTCTCGGGTCCCAGTTCGACGGATTGTTGCCATTCAAGTCCACTGAACCGCTCACCCAACCATCGCCGCCATACGTGTTGGGCATGTACCTGCCGGCATTGTCATCGGCGTAGAGCTGAAACGCCAATTGGAGTTGACGCATGTTGTTCATGCACTGGGTGCCCTGGGCCTTGATTTTGGCTCGTGAAAGTGCGGGCAGGAGCATGCCCGCCAAGATGGCAATGATCGCAATAACGACCAGCAGTTCGATCAACGTGAACCCGCGAGCACGGCGCGACCCAACCGGACAACCGGCAGGCGTAGTCATGGCAGTAGTCACGGCTGGAACCCCAGTCGTCGACAACCCGGTTTGTCGCCGCGCTTCCAAAATCTTTGGAGAAAACCACCAGACCGCGTCAACGCGCGGCTGCCTGAATTAGGTTTCTCAGAAAGGATCATATTGCGAGGCTAATCGGGAGTAAACGGATGTCAAGAGTTGAAAAACCGGTTCGGACCGGTTCGCAGCAACTGGGGGCAACTCTCGAAAAGCCAGCTGCACGGAGCGCAAAACCATCCAAAGATTTGCGCCATCAGCCTCATGAAATACCAATGCTCAATGGCAGCCTTGAACCAGAAACAACGCGCCCACCGGCACAGCATCTTCGCCCAGCGCAGCGAGCCGGATTTCCGGGCCGGGTTGAAATGCTTCCATCACAAA
>JANOHH010000083.1:0-4196 GCA_031406395.1 Verrucomicrobiota bacterium
CGCTGGCGGCCATTCCGATGATCGCAACCGGTGCGGGAGAACTGGACCGACGCACCTTCTGACGGCGCGGCGCCGGCTGTCCCATCCATTCCTCGATCAAAACGTGAGCGTTGACGCCACCGAACCCGAAACCATTGACGGCGGCTCGACGTGGGATGGCTGCCTCTCGTCGGTTCCACGGCTCACTCTGCTGGAGAATGCGGAATGGGCTGCCGGCCAGCGGGATCTTGTCCGCCGCCCGCCGGAAATTGGCGGTCGGCGGCAGGCGCTGATTTTGCAACGCCAGCAGGACCTTGATCAAACTCGCGCTGCCAGCGGCGGTGAGCAGGTGACCCACATTCGCCTTGACGGCCCCCAACACACATTGTCCTGCTTGCCACGAACCTCCCTGCCACAGTTTCAACAGACTCTCAAACTCCACGGCGTCACCTACCGGCGTGCCGGTGGCATGACATTCAATCAGGTCCACCTGCTCCGGTGACCAACCCGCCTGCCGGTACGCCTGGTGAAGCGCTCGCAACTGGCCTTCCGAATCCGGCGACAACAAGTTTCCGTCCAGATCATTGGAAAGCCCGATGCCGCGAATGACGGCATGAATATCGTCGCCGTCCCGCAACGCATCTGCCAGCCGCTTCAACACCAGCACGCCCGCTCCTTCTCCGACGATCAACCCGGTGCCTTCAGCGTCAAACGGGGCACAACGCCCTGTCCGGGAAAGGGCCCGGAGCTGGCAAAAACCCATTTGCGTATAGAGTGAATCGGGACGGGAAAGGCCGCCCGCCAGCATGGCATCGGCCCGACCAGCGACGAGTTCATCACAAGCCAGCTTGAGGGCGTAGAGCGAGGAGGCACAGGCTGCATCCACTGTGCTGGTCCCTCCACCCAACCCGAGCGCCAACGCCAGAACTCCCGCAGGCATCCCGGCAACATAACGGTTCAGGGGAAGAGTTTCCGGAGCGCCCGGGGACACCTCTCCAACCTCCCGCTTCCGGTTCAGCCAAGGTTCGAGAACCTGCCGGCCCAACGCTGAGGAGGCGGTAGTTGGCAGGGAGATGTTGCCTAAAACGATACCCGTGCGGCGGCCGTCGGCGCGTTTGCCTCGCGCGCTGGCTAGGGCACCGCGACCGGCTTCAAGTAACAGGTGAAAAGCTGGGTCAAGATCCTGGAGCCAACGAGCCGGCAGATTAAGACCGACCGGATCGAGTCGGAATTCCTCAACGAAACAGCCACGGTCACTGTATACACGGTCGGGGGCGATCGGACCGGAACTGTTGATAGCACCGGGATCCAGCACCCAGCGGTCCGGAGACACCGGCCGGCTGGTGTCCAAACCCCGCTCGAGGTTGCTCCAAAAGTCCGCCAAGGTGCGACCGCCAGGGAACACACCGGAAAAGCCAACGATCGCCACCGGATCCTCGCACCATTCCTGGCTGTTTCCGACGGTGGGCTCAGCCTTACGCTTCATGCGGCAACCGATTTCGGCGGAAGGCTTCCCCGAGTCCTTGGTCGATCACGCATTCATAACCTTCCATCAAGGCCAGCAGCTTGCCTTGACGGTCCAGAAATTGAAGGCTGGCTGTCACCACCGGGGCTCGGCCCGCATCGATCTTGACGACGACCCGGCTTCCGGTTTTTGGAAATGCTTCAGTGAATTGGCGAAAACGACCAATGGCGCACGGGAGCGAGCCCGCGCGGCGATGTTCCCAGCTCCAGAGGATCAGCATCTGAAAACTGCTGTCCAGCGCCAGCGGATCCGAGATCCACGCTGACCGCAACGGATTCCGGATCCACTGTTTGGGCGCCGGGGCGCTCTTCAATAATCCCGCCATTTCCCCCTCCGAGCAGAACTCCAGCGCTTCAATTCCTTGAAAATGGGCGCCGTGAAAAAGGTGACCGTTGCCGTAGATGAAATGGTGGCCGTTGTTGCCGGGGCGGAGAACGGGCGAGGTCCAATCCGCGGGGGGTGTCGGCAGCGCCTCGGCGAGCAGGATATCGGCCCGGGCATGCGGTATGGTTCGTCCGCCCACGACACTGACCATCTGGACGGGGACTCGCAGCAGTCCGGCGTGCACTTGGCTAGCTGCAGCCAGAACATTCACCAGGGTCTTTCCGCCCGGCTCGATGACGAGTCCTTTGAGCACCCGGAAATTCTCCAACCCGTGGAAGGCCATCCCGGGATTGCCGTGAACTGCGCCTTGGGCCAGCCACTCAATCATCAGCGCTGCCGGTAGAACCGCGCGCCCGTTCAATACGTGGGATTCCAGGCAAGGCAAAGCCTCTACGCTCACTTCGCGCTCGAACGCGAGGTTCATCACCGCGGGCTCCGCGACCGGCTGCCGGCGGGTGCCGTTTCCGTTTCGTTCCTGGACGGCGCTCGGTGCCAGGGCCAAAACCTCAACTGGTTCACCTAGGGGTGAGCAGATCTCCCGGACGAAGAAGTCCGCCCCCGCCTCCGGCTCGATCAGGGAAACCCCTTCGCTTTCGAAGATCTTGCGCAAGCCCGCCGAAACCATGCCCCCATTCCAGGGCCCCCAATTGAACGAGACGACGCGGCAATGGGGACGTCGCCGGGACTCGCTCTGCGCAATCTTGTTCAGCACCTCGTTCGCGGCGGCATAATCCACCTGGCCCGTGCGGCCAAAGCGACCGGTGTAGGAGGAGAAAAGAGCTAGCAACTTCAGCTCGTCACCCCCAAACGCTTTTAGCAGGTTTTCCAACCCAGCGACCTTGGTTCCGTAAACCATTTCGAACTGCTCGACCGTCTTGTCCTCGATCCGGCGGTCGGCCAAAACCCCGGCTCCATGCACGAGACCGCGAACCGGTCCGAACTGCTCCCGGATTTCGTGGAGTACTTTTTCGACCTCAGCGGCGTCGCGCACATCCACCGTGCGATAGAGCGCCGTGGACCCCGTAGCCCGAATCTCCTGCAAATGGTGCCGGATTTCGCGCTGGGCGAGCACCTCCCGATGGTGCTTCTCAATTTGTTTGGGCGCGCGCCCGTTCTTTGAGCGAGCCAGCAAGGTCCGCTTGAGTTCCGCCGCGTCTGTGACGCCAGCCAGCCATTCCGGCTCGCCCTCCGCCAGCAGGCTCCGGCCCAGCAGTACCAGTCGGAGACGATACAATCGCGCCAATTGTAGAATTGCCTTGGCCGTAATCCCGCGCGCGCCACCGGTCACCACCACTAGGTCACCCTCTTTCAGCACCTCAAACCCACTACTGACGGTCAGCGGAATGGTTTGCAGTTCCAAACCGAACCGCTCGCCGGCGGACAGGCCAACTTCCACCGGCCCCGCGCGGAACATCTCCTCGACAATAGCATCCGCCACCTCGCGGCCCTGCCGGAGTTCGGCGTTGAGATCGATCGCCTTGCAATGAACCTCCGGCCATTCATGCCGTGCCGTTTTCAGCAAACCCGCCAAACCGCCACTAACCGGATCGCCGTTGCCATTGAGCGAGCCGAAGCCAAAAACCCCGTCCAACCGCGAGATTGTTACCAGGATCCCGCCTCCATTGACTCGCCGGAGCGATGGCCCCGCCACCTGAATCAGTCGGAAGGCTTCGACCATCCAAGAATCGGCAGCCCGAGTCGCCGGCCACAAAAGAATCAGCGCCGCAGGAGGCGCGGTTCCAAGCAGGCTGATCAGCTTCTCCGGAGTTCCGCAGTACACGGCATAACCCAGGTGCTTCAGCCGCAATTCGACCTCAGCGGCGAGCTTGGAGCCGTCATCCGTTATCCAAATTTGCCCCTGGGAAGGCAGTGCCAGCAACCGGCGCCCAGCAGAACTGCCCAAGCGCACCGGCTGGATAACCTGGCGGTGGAGCTCGTGCGAACGATCCGCCCCGAGCGACGGCGCGATGCTTTCCGATACTTCAGGCGCAAAGTCGTCCTTCCCCTCGGGGGTACGGGAGGCACTCGATGGTGTGGGGGCCTCAGGCGTTGGCCCCGAAACGAGAAAATCCACCACCTGCTTCAGAGTCTGCAGGTTGCCAAGATGCTCGGGCTTTATCTCTGGCGCCGCCGGCAGCAGCGTGCGCAGGGCCGCCATGATTTCAACCCGCTTGATCGAATCCACACCCAGATCGGAATCCAAACCCATTTCCAAGTTGAGCATCTCCACGGGGTATCCGGTTTTCTCGGCGACCACCTGAATCAGCGCGGCAGCAGCTTCTTGCTCGCTGACGGTGTGCTGGCGACG
>JANOHH010000098.1:0-2046 GCA_031406395.1 Verrucomicrobiota bacterium
GAGAGGAGCTCCAGCGCCGACCGTCCGTGGCGGAACGTGCTTGCACAAACTCGTTCTCCAAGCCTTCATTGCCCAGCAGATACAGCCGGTCACCGACCACGGCGGGCGTCGAATAACCCGCCCCCAGGTCGGACACTGACCAGAGCAACGGGGGGCCGGCCTGCGGCCATTCCGCCAGCAAACCCTTCTCGAGCGAAACGCCGGTGCGTTGCGGACCGCGCCATTGCGGCCAATCGTCCGCGGGGCATGACGCCGCAAAGAGTGAAATCGTGGCGAAGCCGAGGAGCGTCGCCGCCCAGCCGGGAGGGTGGATTGAATTCTTCATGTTGCTGACGGGTGTCGTGGGCTAAGCGTCGAGGGCCCAAGGTCGAGCGTCGCGTGCCAGCCCTCGCCTCTCGACCGGATAGCCACCCCAGCCGACCCGCCGCTAGCGCGCGGGATTGGCGGCCGACGAATGCTTGATCAAATGGTAGATGTAATCCTTCAACTTCACGCGGCGCATCTTCTGTTCCTCGATTTCCTGATCCGTCGCGAAATCAATTTCTTCCTCGATACGATAAATCTGGTCGTCCAGCCGGTGATACTCGTCGTAGATGTTGCGGAAATGGGCGTCGCTGCTTTGCAGGCGTTTGATGGTGTCGCGGTATTCCGGGAATTCACGCAATATGGGATGATGCAAGTCCATGGGTTGTTCTCCAGGTTGAAGTTTGTTTAACGGTTGTCATCGTTACTCCGGTCGGCTGTCAATAAACCCTTCCGCGCATCCGGACGCCAACCTTTTTTTGGCGGATGCCTACCCGCCCTTGATCTTCGGCGCTCCGCAATATTCCAGGCCGACGACGCAAACGTCGTCATCAAACGTATGGTCGGCGGCATACTCGCCGATCTCGCGCAGCAGCGAATCAAACAACTCGGGGGCCGGCAGATGCTGCTGACGCTTCACGGCGGCGGTGAGCATTTCTTGCGTGTAAATCTTATCGTCCGCCGCATGGACTTCGTAGAGCCCGTCGGTGAACAGCATGAGGAGGTCGCGCGGGACGAGCAGGACTTCCGAGCTGTGGTACGTTGCGTGTTCGAATAGCCCCAAAGCGGGCTGGCTTTGCTTCACGACACTTTTCAACGGTTCGACCTTGCCGTCCGCCCGGTGCAGCCGCAGCGGTTTGGGATGCCCGGCGTTGGCGTACCGCATGCGACCGGTGGTGGCATCGGTCACCAGATAGAACGCCGTGGTCAACACGGGCGACCCGGCGTGTTGCAGGATCGCAAAGAGATCCGAGTTTAATTTGGTCATGAACTGACCCGGTTCATGGGCCAGCGGACGCAACTCCTCGACCAGTGCGCGAATCATGGCCGTGATGAGCGCGGACCGCACGCCGTGGCCCGCCACGTCGCAGATGAACACCGCCACTTCCGTGTCGGACAGCGCGGTAATGCTGAAAAAATCCCCGCCCACCGTGCCGCTGGGCTGATAGCGGTGCGTAAACTGGAAAGCGCTCTCCGCCGGCGCAGAACCGTGCGGGAACACCGGATACTGTTGCGGGAGCATCGTGAGCTGGATTTCGCGCGCCATCTTGAGGTTTTCCTCCATAACGTCGTTCTTTGCGCGCAATTCTTCCCGGCTCCGGGCGAGTTCGGCGTTGGCCTGGCGGATGCGCTCATCGGCCACTTTCTGCGCGGTGATGTCCCAGAAGATGCCCTGCAAGCCGATCACATGTCCGGTGGTGTCGTACAGCGGGGTCTTGACCACCTGCACAAATCTTTGATCGCCGTCGGCGTGTCGATTTTCCTCCACGGTCTCGAACGGTTCTCCCGTGGCCATGATGCGTTGATCATCCAGCCGGTACTTGGCCGCGAGTTCGGGCGGCGAGAAGTCAGCGTCACTTTTCCCGAGAATCTCATCGAGCGGCAACCCGAGGACTTTGCAAAACTGCTGGTTGGCGAAGGTGAACCGGCTGTTCACGTCCTTGCGGAAAATGTTTTGCGGCAGAGTTTCGACCAGGGAATGATACAGCGCCTCGGAATTACGCACGCGCTCCTCCGCCAGCG
>JANOHH010000138.1:0-1297 GCA_031406395.1 Verrucomicrobiota bacterium
ACGCCCTGACCAACGCCAACTGGACAACCATCCTTCCGGGTCTTCCTGGCAACGGCAACCCGCTGACCTTGACCGACACCGCTGCCACAAACGCCACGCGCTTCTACCGGGTTCACGCACAATAATGATTCGCGCGCCAGACTCCGATCCGCCGGTCGGCCACCGGCTACTGCCCCGGCGCCAACCGCCGCTCGCACAACTCCAGCAATGCTTCCGTCGTGTGCCCCCGCCCCGCAAATTGCGTGCTGAGATATACATGCCGCGCCAGCGTGAGCGTGGTGTAAGCCCGCACCGCTGCTCGCGTCCGCTCACCGGAAAGCTCGACGAACCGATCCTCCATCGCGCGCTCAACCGCCTGGAACGCATTTGAATCCCCGCGCTCGCGCAATGCCTGTTCGACAACGTGACCTAGAAAATTCCCCACATCCAGCCCCGGATCCCCCAAGCAGAAGCAGTCGAAGTCAATCAGCCACAGCCGCGCGCCATCCACGATAACCTGCGAGGAATAAAAATCGCGGTGAATCCCGCACGCGTTCGGCAACGGCACGCTCGCGCCCAGCTTTTCGCAAGCGACGATCAACTTCGCCAACCGGTCCGTCCATTCCGGCCTTTGCGCTACCACCTTGTCGAAGCACTCGCGGAGAATCCGCAGTTCATCCGCCATCGTGTGCGCCCGTTCCGTCGGCAGGTTTGCCCGATGCAGCTTGTGAATCGCCTCCGCGATGCGGCGCGCCAGGGCCACCCCCTCCGAACCAGCCAACAGCTGTGTCGCTGTTTCGCCCGGGACTTTGCGCTGACACCACATCTTGAATTCGGAAATTACGCCCACCGGTTCTGGTACGGAAATGCCATCCGTGCTCTGCGCATCGAAACCAGCATTCCAGATCGTTTCGAGTTGGCGAAAGCCTTCATTACCCGAACGCCGGGCGCGAATCTTGCCAATCACCGTCACCAGATGATCCGCTTCGCCGGGCTGCTTCACCTTCAAGTCGTACTCGATCACGCAACGCTTGCCCGGCTTGTGCCGCACGACGCGGATGGCCTTGAGTTTGAGCCGTCCGTCACCCGACAGTCGGGGCAGGTGCCGCTTGAACTCCGCCGCGGCCAGTGTGGGATCGAGCGCCGCTCCGACCACTGCCAAAGCCGCGTCCGCCGTCACGTTGAACGGGTCGCTGACGCTGATCCGCCGCTCAGGGGTATTACTCCCCGTGGCGACGAACGACTTTTCGCATGCCACCTCAATCTCGCTTTGGCTATTCACTGTGCCGCCGTTCGGAGCGCCAGACGCCAAGACTTC
>JANOHH010000963.1:0-3462 GCA_031406395.1 Verrucomicrobiota bacterium
GTGCAGGGCGTCCGCCCGCGCTGAGCGGGGGTAACGAACGGGTGAGACGCACGCCACCGGCAAGTTCGTTGCGCCGTTGCACGCGGCACTACTGGTCGCAGCGCGACCAGTTCTACCACATCCTCGCAACGCGAGCACCACCTCGGCGGCGAAGTTCCCAGTTTCCTCCGTGCGGCCCGCTGATTATTATCGCTGCATGAATTTCCGTCCTCGCCCCCGGGAACATCTCCCGCATGAGATTCCGCTGTGGGTTGACCCGCACAAGGAAATCTATTTCATCACTATCAACTGTCAGCAGCGTTTCCGAAACCAGCTTGCGCTGCCGGAAGTGGCCGAACAACTTTTTGAAACCGTGCGCCATCGGCAGGAGAAATTTCTTTGGTGGCCGTATTTATTTCTGCTGATGCCCGACCATCTACACGCGCTACTGTCGTTTCCGCCATCGGATACGTCGATTCGTGGCATCGTCAGCAAATGGAAGGAATGGACGAACAAAGACATTGGCATTGTTTGGCAGGATGATTTCTTCGAGCACCGCCTTCGCCACGACGAAAGCCGTCGGCAAAAGGCGGATTACATTCTGGCCAATCCAGTCAGGGCGAATCTGGTTTCACGTCCCGATGACTGGCCCTACGTGTATTTCGGCGACGGCGAGAAGCCCAAGTTCACGGATTGATTCAGGGTGGTAGCGTTTGTCGCGCTGCGACAAACCCGCCCGCGCGGAGCGGGCGGAACGAACTGGCAATACGCACGCCTCGACAAGTCCGTTGCGGCGCTACACGCGGCGCTAATCCTCGCAGCGCGAGGATTTCTACCACGCTCACACTGCTACCGCGGCAGCGCGTAATGGTCAAGCAGCGGCCCCAGTTCCTGTTGAATCCATTCTTTCGAGAGGCCGAATTCTTCCAGCGTGTATTCGTGTTTACTCTCGAACTTCCGTTGCCGCTGCGTCGCGGCGGTGAGTTGACCAAGGTAGACTTCGCTCATCTGCCAACCGAAATGTTCGTAGAGCCTTTCCAAAGCCGCCTTGGGATCGCGCGTGAGATCACGGTAATCAATGCAGTAATATTGTTCAGGCTTTACCTTGTTGCGGAACGCAAAGAGGTGCTGAAACCATTTCACCGCCAGCCGGGCGTAGGATTTCGACACCGCCGAATCCTTCGGCAGTTCCGGCGAGTGCGCGTGCCAGACTGGGTAAAATACGCTCACATGCGACGCCACCGACTCGTAGGGATGCCGGACGATGGTGATGAACTTCGCATCGGGAAATTCTTCAAGCAACGCCTCCACCGCACCGGAGGATTGCGTGGCTTTGGAGAGCAAGGTCTTGTCCGGCCCGTTGACGTGGAGTTGGCGTTGCAGGCAACTCCGGTAGTAGCGCATCAGCTTGTGGCGCGGCGCCGGCGGCAGCGCATCTTGAAATCCCGCCGCCCACAGTTCGTCCACGTGCAGGAACAGCAGAAAGATCGCTTCCGTCACGAAAGTATAGACGAAAAATCCGTCGTCCTCCTCGGGTTGGTCGAAACGCATTTTGTGCATGTCGTCCCAGCCGCCGAACCATTTCTTCTCCGCCCAGCCCACGAGTTTGGCAAAGCAGCGGCCGGTGTGTTGATCGAGCCAGACCAGGCTGTTGAAGAAACGCTGAAAGGACACCGCCGGAAAGATCGTTTGGTAGAGCTTGTTGTGAACAAAACGCTCGGCATCGAGCGCCATGAGTTTTTGCGTGAGCGTGGTGCCGCTGCGGGGCGGGGCGACGATAAACACTGGTGCCCGCACTGCCTGTTGCTTGAACCCCGGAAAGAAAATATGATCCAGCGCCCGTCCAAAGGCCACGAGGAGCCACATCAACCAATACAGCACGGTGAAAAAGAAAATGTAAGCCCAGCGTCGAAGGCTAAAACGCGTCTTGAACAGCGAAAGATACTCCGCCTTGAAGAACAGATTTAAGTTGATGTACATGCTGCCCTAAGTGCTGCCGCGCCAACGAGCACGGGCTTAAATCGCCGGGGCGAAATGTTTTTCCAACAGCTCAGAAAACGCAAGTGATTATTGGGTCAAGTTGAAGGCGACGTTGCCGAACTTGGTAGGGTCGTCGCGCTGCGGCGACCAGCGCCGCGTGCAGCGGCGCAACGCCTTCACCGGAAACTCGCAACGCTGCGAAAGGGTTCCGGCCCTGCACGGGCCGGCAGTCATCGCAGCGCGATGACCCTACCCTCGCCATTGCGGTCAACGGGGGCGGAAACGGCGATTGCCATGGGATCGGGCGCTGGAACTGCCCCGCCCGCCCGGCGCGGCGCCGCTGCCCGGTCCGGGCTGCGGACGGGAGGAAGCGGATCGCCCCGGCTGCGGATGGCGTTGCGGAGGGGCGAAATCGGAGGGTTGGGCCGCGGCGGAATAATTGAAGCCTTCGGCCTTTTTCCGCACGATGCCGCGCCCGATGAATCGTTCCAGGGCCCGCAACTCGCCGTGATCCTCGGGCGTGACGAAGCTGATGGCATCACCGACGGCATGCGCCCGGCCGGTGCGTCCGATCCGATGAACGTAATCCTCCGCATGCATTGGAAAATCGTAGTTTACGACGTGCGAAATGCCGTCCACGTCAATGCCGCGCGCCGCAATGTCCGTGGCCACCAGCACGCGCACGGCGCTGGATTTGAAATCTTTCAGCGCCCGCAGCCGTTGGTTTTGCGAACGGTTGGAATGCAGGGTGGCGGTGCGGATGCCCTTTTGTTCCAGATTGCGCGCGATGCGATCGGCGCTGTGTTTCATGCGCGAGAAAACCAGCACCATGTTCATGCCGGGGTCGCGGAGCAGATGCACCAGGAGCGCCGGCTTGAGATGTTTCGGCACTTCATAGACAAGCTGGGTCACGGTCTCGGCGGGATTCGCGCGCCGGCCGATTTGCACCAGCTTCGGGGCACGTTGAAACTCATGCGTAAGCACCTCAATCTCCTTCGAGAGGGTGGCGGAGAAAAGCAGCTGTGCCGTTTCGTCGGCAGCGATCGGACAATCTGCCGGATGGAGGGCAGAAAACCCATGTCCAACATCCGATCCGCCTCGTCGAGCACGAGATATTGCAGCCCGGAGAAATCGGCGCAGCGGCGACCCATCAAGTCCAGCAGTCGTCCGGGGCAAGCGATGATCAGGTGGGTGCCCGCCCGAAGCGCATTGATCTGCGGATGTTCGCCCACTCCGCCGAAGACCGTAGCCACGCGCAAGGGCAGATGTTTGCCGTAGCTGCGAACGTTCTCCTCAATCTGCAGAACAAGTTCGCGGGTCGGCGCCAGCACCAGTGCCCGCGTGCCGCGCTGGCCGCCAGCGCCCACGACTCCGGCCAGCTTGGTCAAGATGGGTAAGGTGAACGCCGCCGTCTTGCCGGTGCCGGTCTGGGCGATGCCGATCAAGTCAGAGCCCGCCAGGATCGGCGGAATGGCTGCCGTCTGGATGGGCGTGGGCTCGGTG